>CANBQX010000069.1 GCA_947371775.1 Comamonadaceae bacterium | reverse complement strand
GCCATGTGGACTTCCACAACCTCACTGGTGGCATTGCGGCTTTGCATGTTGGAATCAAGTGCTAGCGCAAGTTTGCGCAGTACCTTTGGAGAGACGAATATGAAAAGCTGGTCTTGGTTGTTGGCGGCCACTTTGCTGGTGGTCGGCATAAATGCAGAGGCGGCACGCTTGGGTGGCGGGCGCTCTGTTGGCAAACAATCGAATCACGTCACGCAGCGCGAAGCTGCGCCGAGCGCGCCCTCGCAAGGGGTGGGCAATGTGGCGCCGCGCCCCGCGCCCGCACCGGTCGCTGCGCCGCAACCCGCGCCGCAGCGCAGCCGCTGGGGCGGCATGCTGGGTGGCTTGGCCGCCGGACTGGGCCTGGCGTGGCTGGCGCATTCCATGGGCATGGGCGAGGGCATGGGGCAGTTCTTGATGTTTGCCTTGCTCGCCATGGGCGCGGTGATGCTCATCAGTGCCTTCATGCGCAGGCGCATGGCCTCCCAAAGCCCCTTTGCCTACCAAGGCACGGGGCCGATGGCCGGGGTGCAGCCGCGCCCCTACCGTCCTGAGAATGTGGGCAATGATGCGTCCGCCCGTCCCTGGGAGCAAAACGCGGTGCAGTACAGCGGTGCCACGGGGCAAGCAGCGCTCACCAGCCCGGTGATCGGTTCGGCTTTGCTGGGCTCTGCGGCCTGGGGCGTGCCGGCTGGGTTTGACAGCGAAGGTTTCTTGCGCGCGGCCAAGGCCAACTTCATCACCCTGCAAGCTGCCTGGGACTCGGCCGACATCAGCAGCCTGCGCGCCATGATGACCGACGGCATGCTGATGGAAATCCGCACCCAATTGAACGAGCGCGAGTCCCACACCGGCCTCAAGCCCAACCACACCGAGGTGCTGGCGTTGGATGCATGCTTGTTGGGTATCGAAGAGCTGCCAGACGAATACATGGCCAGTGTGGAATACACCGGCATGATTCGCGAGGACGCAGCCTCCGCACCCGCACCGTTTCGCGAGGTCTGGAATATGACCAAAGGCAAACACGGCGGCGGCTGGCTGGTGGCCGGCGTGCAGGCCTTGCAATAGCAAGCCTGAGTCCCCTTGGGGAATAATGGGGGACTATGGCCACACAGTCCCCCTTTTCTATGCTCGAGTCCTTTTTTCAGGACTTCAAGCTCCCTTTCACCCCACCCGACTGGGCAGTCGAAGAAGCACAGCGACGCGTCATCCTGCTGCTCAACCATGTGCTGATGCAAGAACCCCAGGCCACTGACCGCCTGAAACGCCAACAGGGGCGCAGCATGCTGGTGCAGTGGCAGACATTGAGTTTCAAAGTGGTCTTTACACCCGCCGGGCTGTTGGATCTGGCAGGCAGCAGCGCCACGCCCGATCTGGTCCTTACGCTTACTGAGACCTCGCCCCTGGCGCTGGTGCAGGGCTGGGTCGCTGGTGAAAAGCCCGCGGTTCGGATTGAAGGCGATGTGCAATTGGCCGCCGATGTGAACTGGCTCAGTGACCATGTGCGCTGGGATGTCGAAGCCGACCTGGCCCGCATTCTGGGCGATGTGCCTGCGCACCTCATGGTCGACGGCGCACGCAACATGGCCGCCGCACTTTCCCAGTTTGTGACACGCGGTCGCAGCACCGCGAGCGCCACACCTCCCACCGAAGGCGCAGCATGAGCCGCTTGCTGCGTGGCTGGGCGATTCTGCGGGTCGTTTGGCGCTACGGCCTGGACGTGCTCCTGCTGCAGAGCCTGGATCGCCCGCGCTGGCAACGCTTGGGCCGGTGGTTGACGCTGGGGCGTCGCTTGGACGCGCCACGCGGCGAGCGTTTGCGCCAGGCACTGGAAGACCTGGGGCCCATTTTTGTCAAGCTGGGCCAGGTGCTGTCGACCCGGCGCGATCTGCTGGCGCCGGACATTGCCAATGAACTCGCCAAATTGCAGGACCGCGTGCCGCCATTTCCCTCGGAGGTTGCCGTGGCTGCTATCGAGCAAGCACTGGGCAAGCCACTGGCCGAAATTTTTGTGTCCTTCGACCATACGCCGGTGGCCAGCGCCTCGATTGCGCAGGTGCACTTTGCCGTGTTGCGTGATCGCCAGGGCCACGAGCGGGAAGTGGCCGTCAAGGTGCTGCGCCCGGGCATGCTGGAAGCCATCAACAAAGACCTGGGCCTCATGCACCTCATGGCCGACATCGTCGGTAGCGTATCGGCGGACGGACGGCGCCTGAAGCCCCGCGAGGTGGTGGCCGAATTTGACAAGTACTTGCATGACGAACTCGACCTCATCCGCGAGGCCTCCAGTGCGGCGCAATTGCGCCGCAACATGGCGGGGCTGGATCTGGTGCTGATTCCGGAAATGCTGTGGGACCATTGCAGCACCAACGTGCTGGTGATGGAGCGCATGCATGGCGTGCCCATCAGCCAGGTGCAGCGTCTGCGCGATTCCGGAGTGGACATCCAAAAGCTGGCGCGCGACGGTGTGTCGCTGTTTTTCACCCAGGTGTTTCGCGACGGGTTTTTCCACGCCGACATGCACCCCGGCAATATCCAGGTCAGCCTGGATCCGCAAACCTTTGGGCGCTACATTTCGCTGGATTTCGGCATTGTGGGCACGCTCACCGAAGTGGACAAAGAGTACCTGGCCCAAAATTTTGTCGCCTTCTTCCGGCGCGACTACAAGCGTGTGGCCGAACTGCACATCGAATCGGGCTGGGTGCCTGCTGCCACGCGGGTGGACGAACTCGAAGCAGCGGTGCGCGCCGTGTGTGAGCCTTACTTTGACCGGCCCCTCAAGGAAATTTCGCTCGGCCTGGTGCTGATGCGCCTGTTCCAAACCTCCCGGCGCTTTCAGGTGGAGATTCAACCGCAGCTGGTGCTGCTTCAAAAAACCCTGCTCAACGTCGAGGGCCTGGGTCGCGACCTCGATCCGGACTTGGACTTGTGGGCCACCGCCAAACCCTTTTTGGAGCAGTGGATGCTCAAGCAGGTGGGGCCACAGCGCCTGTGGGCTGAGCTCAAGGCCCAAGCGCCGCGCTACGCCAAAATCCTGCCGGACCTGCCCCTGTTGTTGCACACCTATCTGCAGCATGGCGGCACCGACCCCAAGACGCACCGTTTGCTGGAGCAAGTGCTTGCCGAACAGCGGCGCACCCGGCAGTTCCTGAAAGCCTTGGTCTATGTCCTGCTGGGTTTTGCCTTGGGCTCCTTGGGCTTGCAATTGATCTGGCGCCTGCATCTGTAAGGGCTGGCAACTTATAATCAAAGGCTTTGCCACCCGACTGTTAGAAGCCACCACGCCATGCCGATTTACGCCTACAAATGCGACGCTTGCGGATTTGCCAAGGACGTGCTCCAAAAGATGTCTGACGACGCGCTCACCGATTGCCCGAGCTGCGGAAAAGCCGACTTCAAAAAGCAGGTGACTGCTGCAGGCTTTCAGCTCAAAGGTTCGGGCTGGTACGTGACCGATTTCCGTGGCGACAAAAATGCGCCAGCCACGGGCACTGCGCCCGCCGTGGGTGGGGCGGCGGATGCCGCACCTTCCACGGAGACACCTGCAGCTGCCACCGCGCCGGCCGCTGCGACACCCGCACCCACCGCGACTCCGGCGGCGTCTTCCGGCAGCACCCCCGCAGCGTCCGCCGGATGACCCCATCTTCCACGCCAAGGACTTTTGTGCCCTTTAAGAAATACCTGCTTACCGGTTTGATGGTCTGGCTGCCTTTGGCCATCACCATCTGGGTCTTGCTGTGGATGACCAGCGTGCTCGACGGGCTGTTTGGCAACTTTTTGTCAGCGCTTGCGGCGGTCTCGTCGGATGCGGGTGCGGCCTCGCTCGAACGTTTGCGCCATATTCCTGGCCTGGGCGTGGTCCTGGTGCTGGGTTTTATGCTGGTGACGGGCGCTTTGGTGTCTAACGTCGCGGGGCGTTGGTGGCTCAAGCAGTGGAACCGCTTGTTCACCCACATTCCGGTCGTCAAATCGATTTACAACAGCGTCAAAAAGGTGTCCGACACCTTGTTTTCCAGCAACGGCAATGCCTTTCGCACTGCGTTGCTGGTGCAGTTTCCCCGCCAGGGCAGCTGGACGATTGCCTTTCAAACCGGCGTGCCCGATGGTGAGGTGGCCCAGCATTTGCCTGGCGACCTGATCAGTGTCTACGTGCCCACCACGCCCAACCCCACCGGCGGTTATTTTTTGTTGCTACCACGCTCGGACGTGATTGAACTGAACATGAGCGTTGATGAGGCGCTGACCTATGTGATCTCGATGGGGGCCGTGTCCCCTTCCGTGCACCCGGCAGTGAAGTCTGCCACCTCTCCCAAGTCCTGAATTTTTACTCCCTGAATGCCCCACGAGGGCACTGAAAGCACGCTATGGCCATGCGCTCCCACTATTGCGGTCTTGTGACCGAAGCCCTGATGGGCCAAACCGTTTCTTTGTGCGGCTGGGTCAACCGCCGCCGCGACCATGGTGGTGTGATTTTTGTCGACGTGCGCGACCGTGAAGGCTATGTGCAAGTGGTCTGCGATCCGGACCGCGCCGAGATGTTCAAAGCGGCCGAAGGCCTGCGCAATGAATACTGCGTGCAGATCAAAGGCTTGGTGCGTGCACGCCCCGAAGGCACGGCCAACGACAACCTCAAGAGCGGCAAGATCGAAGTGCTGTGCCATGAGCTGACGGTGCTGAACGCATCGGTCACGCCACCGTTTCAGATCGATGAAGACAATTTGTCTGAGACCACGCGTCTGACCCACCGGGTGCTGGACCTGCGCCGTCCCTACATGCAAAACAACCTGATGCTTCGCTACCGCGTGTCCATGGAAGTGCGCAAGTTCTTGGACGCGAATGGATTCGTCGACATTGAAACGCCGATGCTGACCAAGAGCACGCCCGAAGGCGCGCGCGATTACCTGGTGCCCAGCCGCGTCCATGACGGCCAGTTCTTTGCATTGCCGCAGTCGCCCCAGCTGTTCAAGCAGTTGCTGATGGTCGCGGGCTTTGATCGCTATTACCAAATTACCAAGTGCTTCCGCGACGAAGATTTGCGCGCGGATCGCCAGCCCGAATTCACGCAGATTGATATTGAAACCTCCTTCCTGGACGAAGAAGAAATCCGCGACATGTTCCAAGGCATGATCACCACAGTGTTCAAAAACACCATTGGTGTGGACTTGGGGGAGTTCCCGGTTATGAGTTTCGCCGATGCCGCGCGTCTGTATGGCTCTGACAAGCCTGATTTGCGCGTGAACTTGCAGTTCACCGAGGTCACCGACGTGATGGCCGATGTGGACTTCAAAGTGTTCTCGGGCGCTGCCAATATGAAAGGCGGCCGCGTAGTGGCCTTGCGCGTTCCTGGCGGCTCGGTCGAGGGCGGTGGCATCAGCCGGGGTGAGATTGACGCGTACACCGAGTTCGTCAAGATCTACGGCGCCAAGGGTCTGGCCTACATCCGAGTCAACGAAGTGGCCAAGGGCCGCGACGGACTGCAAAGCCCCATTGTTAAAAACATCCACGACAAGGCGATTGCCGAAGTGCTGGCCCGCACCGGTGCCCAGGACGGCGACCTGATTTTCTTTGGCGCAGACAAAGAAAAAATCGTTAACGACGCGATCGGCGCTTTGCGCCTGAAAATCGGACACAGCGAGTTCGGCAAAAAGAACGGCCTGTTCGAAGCCGGCTGGCGCCCCATGTGGGTGGTGGACTTTCCGATGTTCGAGTACGACGAAGAAGCGCAGCGCTACACCGCCACGCACCATCCGTTTACCGCGCCCAAAGACGGCCACGAAGACTGGATGGTCACCGCCCCCGAAAAATGCATCTCCAAGGGCTACGACATGGTGCTCAACGGTTGGGAAATGGGCGGCGGCTCGGTGCGTATCCACCGTGCCGACGTGCAGCAAAAAGTGTTCGACGCCCTCAAGATCTCGCCCGAAGAAGCCCAGCTCAAGTTCGGCTTCCTGTTGGATGCCCTGCAATACGGCGCACCTCCGCACGGCGGCCTGGCCTTCGGCCTGGACCGCATCGTTACGCTGATGACCGGTGCCGAGTCGATCCGCGACGTAATCGCCTTCCCCAAGACCCAGCGCGCCCAGTGCTTGCTCACGCAAGCACCAAGCCCCGTGGACGAAAAGCAGCTGCGTGAGCTGCACATCCGCCTGCGCACTGTGGAAGCGCCCAAGGCGGCCGCTTAAACCGAAGCTGCCTCGACGATGGCCGCCACCGTGTCGGCGGTGACGGCGGACAAGGTCCAACCCAGGTGGCCGTGACCGGTGTTGTAGAACACCTTGGGGTCGGAGCCGCGCCCCACCCGCGGCAACATGTCCGGCATCATGGGTCGCAGACCGGCCCATGGAATCACATCCTCGGTGCGAACGCCTGGAAAGCACTGCGCCACCCAGTCAGTTAGCGGACGGATGCGGTCGGCCCGAATGTCGCGGTTAAAGCCATTGAACTCGGCCGTCCCAGCCACCCGCAAGCGGTCGGCGCCCAGGCGGCTGCTCACCAATTTGGTTTCGTCGTCCAGCAAGCTGACCTGCGGTGCGCTGCGCTGACTTTGTTCGTCGTCCAGGTTCACGGTGATGGAGTAACCCTTGACCGGGTACACGTTCACCCGGTCGCCCAGTTGGGCCGCAATGGCGCGGCTTGCGGTGCCCGCACACACCACCACTGCGTCAAAAGTGCGCTGCTGGGTCTGTCCATCAACCACGCTGGTGATATGCACCTGCTCGCCCTGGCGGCGCACGCTGTGCACTTCTTGCTCGTACAGACACTCCACGCCCTGGCGCACGGCGGCCGCGGCCATGCCCATGGTGAATTTGTGGATGTCGCCGGTGGCGTCGCTCTCGGTGAAGTAGCCGCCGTAGTAGCTGCCCGCCAGGGTTGGTTCAATGGCTTTCATCTCCGCCGGGGTGACCGCACGGCGATCCAGCCCCCCTTGGGCCAGCAGTTTGGAGACCCGTCCGGCGTGGTCAAACCCGGCTTTGTCGCGGTAGATGTGCAATATGCCGCGCTGCTCGAGGTCAAAGTCAACGTTCTCTTTGGCGGCCCAGGCAAACAGGTGTTCGCGCGCCGCAATCGCCAAGCGGGCGGTGGCCACGGTGTTGCGCTGGTAGTGCGGGATGTTGCCTATGAATTCTGCAAACCAGGACAGCTTGTGCCAGCTGGGCTTGGGGTTGACCAGGAGCGGCGCATCGGGACGCCAGATCCACTTCAGGCCTTTGAGCACGGTGCCAAAGTGGTTCCACACTTCGGCGTTTGAAGCGGAGAGCTGGCCGCCATTGGCAAATGAGGTTTCCATCGCGGCATAGCGGTGGCGCTCAATCAGGGTGACCGTAAAGCCGCGCAAAGCCAAGGCGTAGGCGGTGGTGACGCCGGTGATACCGCCGCCGATAACTGCAATTGTTTTCATGGTGAAGAGTCCAAAACGTCGATAGAAGGAGTCTGCGTGCACGGATTGGCACTGCAAACGCCCCCTCTGTTTTGGACCTGAGAGATTCATCGACCCAGCGCTTGCGGGCGCGGTGCGACTTGCTCCTTCGGTGCAGCCGAACGACGTGAGGTTCGGACGCTCTTCAGAGATCAAGGTGGTGCCGGTCCTTTTGCCTGAGAGTTTCCGGGGCGGTTGCTCCTTCGGCGCCGACCCAAGCCTGTGCGGCGTGGTCGGTCTCTCCCGGCACCACTGGCAATATGCCAGTCTGATCGGGTCGCGAGAGTTTTCACCCGGTTTCACGACCCAGGTCAATTGTCCCACGAAAATTTGGCGCTGCCACAGCCAGCGCCAAGGCCGGTGCATCAGGGCATGCACAATGGCTCCACTTGTTTTTCCCCATGCCAGCAAAGCCTCAAAAATCCTCTTCCATTCGGGTGGTGACCTACAACATCCACAAAGGCGTGCGCGGGGTGGGGTCCGGGCGCCGCTTGGAGATCCACAACCTGGGCCACGCGATAGCCCGCTTTGGCGCGGACCTGGTGTGTTTGCAAGAAGTGCGCAAGCTGCACCGGGGGGAGGAAAAGTTTTTTGCCCACTGGCCCGCGCAGCCCCAAGCCGATTTTTTGGCGCCGGAAGGCTATACCGCCGTTTACCGTACCAACGCCATCACCAAGCACGGCGAGCATGGCAACGCCTTGCTCAGCCGCTGGCCGGTGCTCGCGCACCGCCATGAGGACATGTCGGACCACCGGTTCGAGCAGCGCGGCTTGCTGCATGCGGAAGTGACCTTGGAGGGCCGCGTCGTGCATGTGCTGGTGGTGCATTTGGGACTGTTGCGCGCCAGCCGGCTGCGCCAGTTGCAGCAGCTGTGCCGCTATATCGAGCGTGAGATTGCCGCCCATGCACCGGTGCTGGTGGCGGGCGATTTCAACGAATGGGGGCCGATGCTGGAGCGCGAGCTCGCCGGTGTGGGGCTGTCCACTCTGCGCAAAGGGGGCTGTGCGACCTTTCCCTCGCGTCTGCCTTTGTTGCAGCTGGACCATGTGTTTGCACGCGGCCTGCGCGCGCTGCGTTTGGAGGTGCCGCGCGGCGCCCAGTGGGCCAAGCTGTCCGACCACCTGCCCTTGATTGCAGAGTTTGAACTGATGCCGCCGCCATGAGCATGCGTGCCGCCCACTTCAACCACCATCAGCGGGTGCACCTGTTGCAAGGCGCGGTCGAGCTCTTTGCCGCCGTGATTGCGGCAGTGGACGCCAGTGTGAGCGAGGTGCGCCTCGAGACCTATATCTTCCATGTCGACGCACAGGGCGATCGCGTGGCCCAGGCCCTGGTGCGCGCCGCAGAGCGGGGTGTGTCGGTGTATCTGGTGGTGGATGGCATTGGCACACCACCCTTGCCACCAGAGTGGGCGCAGCGATTCGACGCAGCGGGCGTGCAATGGCACCGGTTTTTGCCACTGGGCTATCTGGGGGTCTTGCAGCCCGGGCGCTGGCGTCGCTTGCACCGCAAGCTGTGCGTGGTGGATGATGCAGTGGCTTTTTGTGGCGGTATCAATGTGATCGATGACTGGGTCGATCCCCACTACGGAGCCCTGTCATCGCCGCGCTTTGATTTTGCGGTGCAGGTGCACGGCGCGCTGGCGCTCGAAGTCAAGCATGCCATGGAGCAGTTTTGGGCCCGCCTGGAGCTGTCACGCCATGTGGAGAGCCTGCGTTCGCCCCAAGCCCGGCGCCTGCTCCGTGAAGCGGCTCCGCATGCAGCACCGCCGCACGCCGTGCCCCAACCCCACGCCCAACCCCACTCCCATGCGCCCGGTGACAGCGTCTGGGCTGCACTGGTGCTGCGGGACAACTTGCTGCATCGCAGCCGCATCGAACAGGTCTACCGCAAAGCCATTGCCGACGCGCGCCACGAAGTGTGGATTGCCAGCGCCTATTTTGTGCCGGGTCGCAAGTTGCGCCATGCCCTGGTGCACGCAGCGCAGCGCGGTGTGCGGGTGCGCGTATTGCTGCAGGGGCGTTATGAGTATTTCATGCAGTACCACGGCGCCCGCACGGTTTACGACGAGTTGATGCAAGCGGGCGTCGAAATTTACGAATACACCGGCGGTTTTTTGCACGCCAAAGTGGCTGTTGTGGACCAACGCTGGGCCACCGTGGGCTCGTCCAATCTGGACCCCTTGAGTTTGCTGCTGGCGCGCGAGGCCAATGTGGTGGTGCGCGACGGTCCGTTTGCGAAGCTGCTGCGCGAACGCCTGCTGGACGCGGTGCAGCAACAGTCAACCCGTGTGGATCCCGATGCCTATGGTCACCGAAGCCGCTGGCAGCGCAGCATGGACATGGTGGCTTTGGGCATCATGCGCGTGGTCTTGTTTTTGATCGGTCGCAGCTACTGAGGCACAGCATATTTGCCGCGTAATGAGGTGCGAAAAACCCACATTCCATCCGGTTTAGGACGGCCCTTAGGGGTATTCAAACGCTGGTAATATGACCAGTTGATATACAAATCACACCAAGCTATGACTTCATCCGAAGACGACATCGGAACCCCGGTATCCGTCAAAATCCGCGAGCGCATTCTGGCAGCGCGCAAGCGCTTTAACGCCAATGACAATATCTCTGAGTTTGTGCAATCCGATGAACTGGGTGCCTTGCTCGATGAAGTCGAGGGCAAGATGCAAGGCGTGCTCGACAGCTTGGTGATCGACACCGACAACGACCACAACACCAGCAATACCGCACGCCGGGTGGCCAAGATGTACCTCAATGAGGTGTTCCGTGGC
>CANBQX010000068.1 GCA_947371775.1 Comamonadaceae bacterium | reverse complement strand
TGGCCGTCTTGCCGCGGATCCAGTGCGCCGCGTCGATTGCGGTTTGTTGACCGCCCTGATCGGGGTCTATTTTCACGGCCAGTACCAAGGTGCCGAGGGGCGTTAGCCATTGACGCAATTTACCGAGCAATTCTTTACGGTCTTCAGCCTTTAGAAAAGGCAGCAAAGAGTGACACAGAATCACATCAAACTTTTTTTCGGGCGCAAAGCTGAGCAAGTCCATGGCCTGGGTTGTCAAGCCATGGCATGACGTTGCCCGGTGGCTTTCGCAGGCCGCCAGTGGCGTGGCGCATCGGTCTACCACCGTGATATCGCATGGCGCGTCTCCTGCGAGCTCTTGGATGAGTTGGAGTTGCGCGTCGTCGGCGGAGCCGGCAATAAGAATACGGCACTCTTGCTTGTTGAGCAGGGGGCTGAGTACAGCGCTCAGTGCCAGTTTGTCGGCATCGATGCCACCGACGAGCCCCGCTGCGCGCAAAAACGGCCACGCGGTGTGGTAGTGGCCGCATTCCACTGTGCACAAGAAACGTGCTCTTTGCCACTGAGCATGGGCTGCGGACAATAACGAGGCCTGATCACGGTTCATGTATCGCGGCGAACCAAACGCAACGTGGGACAACATGCAGCGAACTCGTAATCTCCGGTGCGTATTTCTTGCAATTGGAACCAGGGCGACAAGGTGTCAGCGATTTCATCCGGGCTGGGGAAAAAATACTGCGCGGGACTTGCTCTGTAGGTTGCCAAGGTTGCCATGGACGCCGGCGGCCAGCCTGTCATTCGGAAGAATGCACCAGCATCTGGAAATTCACGTTCAAAAACATCGTATGCGTCACTGGTGCGTACACCGATCTGCGGTGTATCGCCGTGCAAGGCCATCAGCAGCCTGAACCTGAATATATTGAAGTTGCCGATCCGGCCATGTCGCACGGCGTCCATGACCTGTTCAACCGACTCTGCGTGCGAAGGGCGAGCAAAGCAGCGCAGCATCAATAAGCCCTCAGGCAACAGGCATGAATGCAATTGCTGCCCCAAGCGCTCAAGACCCGATGGAAAATCCACCAGCGTGCTCACGCCGTCACCCAGCACCAGACTCACGCTCTGCGCTGCAAGGGGCAAATCCAGCCAGTCGCCCAAGATCACCTTTCGCATTGCGGTGTCGCCCAGCCAAGCTTCGTCGATCATTGCTTGCGATAAGTCGACGGCAGTGAGCGGCAGTTGGTGGTGCTCACACAAGGCCGTGAGTTCAGCGGTGACGCCCAATAGCAAGGCTTGGCGTGCACCCGGCATTACCGCGCCTGGGCGCTGCAGCCACGTTGTTATCCAGTCTTCAACAATCCCTATGTCCTGGGGACCGGGTCGCAGTGGAGCCGATTGCCATGCCCACGCTTGCTTGTGTGCGGACTCAAAAGGCTGAGGCTTCGTGCTCATGCGGCTTGGGCGGGGCCGTCTTCAGTTTTTTTACTGGCTTTGGCACGCAGCTTCGCAGCTTCTTCTGTATTTCCCAAGGCGATTTCGACATTGGCCAGGTTTTCAAGCCATTGGGGTTGTGGGCCCATCAGCTCGATGGAGCGGCGCATCGCGGTTCGGGCTTCTGCGAGTTTGCCTTGGCTGTAGAGCGCAGCACCTAAAAAATGGTGGCTTGCAGCGTGCGCGGGCCGCGCTTGCAAAATTTTGCGGAATGTTTGCTCCGCATCGGGCGCTTGCTGGCCTTTGAGTTGATCCATGCCGCTCAGGAACAGGCCGGGTTCGAGTTTTGGCAAGGGCGATGCCACTGGCGTAGGGGGAATTTCCGCAAGGGCCGCTTCCAGCGGCGCTAAATGGCTGGCGTACGCTTTCCACTTGGCTTTGGATGTTTTGTAAACCGGTTGCCGAACCTGCCAGACACTGGCGGTTTTGACAGCGCGGTCAAGCTCTTGGAATGCCAATACACCGTCCTCCCACGCGAGTCCGAGGTGCGAAATAATTTTTTTCGCCCAACCTTCAACGTCTTCAACCAGGCTGTCGTAATCGACTTCAAGAATCTGCCCGGGGAACACTTGGTGCCAGTGGTCCATCAGCCGCTGATGGTCTACCAGCTGCTCGCCAATGGCGCTGAGGTCGTAGGCGAATCCCATGCCTCCAAACTTGGCCGAGTAGTCGGTGAAGTAATTGGAAATGGCAACGTCACGCGGCTCGCGCTTGAGATGCAAAATTTTGGCATTCGGAAACATCAGCTTGATCAGGCCGATGTTCTCAAAATTGTGCGGCAGCTTGTCCACGATGCGCTGGGCCTCTGGTGCATAGGACCGCAACTCTGCCAAATGTTTTTCGGCAAACCGCCGCAATTCTGTCGCTGTGAGGTCATCCACGCACTCTGGATATTCCCGCTTGGAGCCCAGACGCCGCTCCCAGGCGTCCAACTTTTGCGTGAGTTCGCCCACCAGGGAAAGTTCACCCGCGCCAAACACCTGGCTATGGCTTCCCAAAATTTGCTCCACCAGTGTGGTGCCAGACCGGGGCATTCCCAGAACGAAGGTGGGCACCGTGCTCTCATGGCCCCACGCATTGCGCGAATCAAGGAAGGCCTTGGAAAAACGGCCCATGATGCGGTCTACTTTTTGTCGATGTACTTCAGGACGGTATGGAATTTTTTTCTGGGTTGCCTCATTGGCCTCCACGGCGAATTGCCATGCTTTTTCGTAGTCTTTTTTCTTTTCCCAGGCGGCTGCCAGTGTGAATAGCATGTGGGTCTGCACCGGGCCGTCCAGGCTGGGTCGGTGCGCGGCCAATGCCATCTTCTCCAATACCGCTGGATCTTCAGGAACCTCGCGGGCATGGATCAGTTGACTCCAACCTTGGAGCGGGGCAATTTTTTTGACTTCTTCGTAGCAGGCCATTGCATCGTCGACCCGGCCCATTTGCATTAGCAAGCGGCCCAGTCCGGTCAGCAGGGGAACGCAGTTTGCTTGGATGGCCAAACCTTCCCGATAGGCCGCTTCGGCTTGCGCGTGATTTCCCTCTTCAAGCAGCACGTGCGCGTGGGCGTTGAGCGCCAACGCGTAGGGCAGGCCGGCTTTGTCGCGGGTCAGCTCCAGTGCCTTGTCAGCAGCGAGCCGCCCCTGTTCGGCGCCCAGTCGATGACCAGCAAGCATGGCGCGCTGACGCCACAGCGCAGCGTTGTCGGGTTTGACTTGGAGCGCCTTGTCCAGATAGCGATCGGCCTCGCCAAAGCGGCCGCGCACTTGTGCGATTTCAGCGGCAAGCTCGAGCAGGCCTACGTCGTCCGCCGAGGTGTCCAGAGCTTCTCGCAAGACATGCCAAGCCTCATCGTGTTCGCCTTGCGACGCCAATAAATTGACCAGAACCATGACTGCATTGGCTTGTCCCTGTGCCACCGCCTCGCGCAGTGTGCCGATGGCCTCGGCTTTGCGACCTAGGCGGGTTAATGCTTCGGCCTGCGCCAGGCTGAAGAGGTCGGGCTCTTTGTCTGGCAGCGGGGCCGCTTTTTCCAGAGAGTTCAGCGCATCTTGGTTTTGTCCCGCTGCCAGTTGCGCGCGGGCAAGATTCAGCCAGGAGCCCCCCGATTGGGGCATCAAACGAACCGCCTCTTTCAGGTGGGGCAAGGCCTCGTCCAGTTTCCCAGCGGACAGCAAGCAGGCGCCCAGGCGGGCATTCACCAGGGGGTGCTGTGCTTGTAGGGCGTGCGCGGCGCTGAGGTACTCAATGGCTGGCGCAATGTCTCCCAGCTTGAACCAGGCGCTCCCAATCGTCAGGAGGACCTCGGTATGTTTCTCGGCGTTTGACGCAGGAACTTCTTTCAGGGCCTGTCGTGCCGCATCTTCATCGCCGTGCATGGCAGCCGCCAGCGCCAGCAGGGCGTGTGCTGGTCCTGCTGCGACTTTCTCAACCGCTAAGGCCTTGGCCTGTTCCATGGCCGCAAGGTAGTGACCTTCGGCGATTTGGCGATTCGTTTGAGACAGACGAACTTCCAGGGAGCTAGGTGCGGTGGTAGCCATAGGGGGAGCCTTCAAAATAACCAAAAACGGTACTAAATTTCATGAAAATTTCGCTTTAGATTGTACCTACCGAAAAATTAAAAATTTCGACATTCAGAGGCGTATGCAAAGGCAGGCCGCGCGCTGCAATCCCCGCGCTGGCGGTGCAAACTGGCAACTCGCCGGCCACCCTTGATCGGGTAAAATCCGCTCCGCAGACCAACGGCTCTGTCAGCCTGCATTGGGACCCGTCGAGCAACATGACGGGTGAAAAAGATACTTTGCAATGTTTTTGTGCGCAACGCCAAAGTATTCATAAATTGATTGTTTCCGGATTGCAAATGTGTAAAACAATGCAGAAATTGTTCCTTCTGGTTTTGGTGTTGATGCCAGTCGTCAGCCGCGCACAGCTGCGAACAGAGGACGTTTTAACGCAAGCCTTGGCCTCCCATCCCACTATTCAGTCTAAGCAGAACGACTTGAAGGCCGCGATGGAACGCCTGGGCGTCTCCAGCTGGGGCTATTGGCCGTCGGTGTCTTTGCAATCGACGGCGATGCAGGATTCGGCAACGTTGCCCGTGACGGTACGCCTGGAGCAGCCCCTGTGGGCGGGCGGTCGACTGGATGCCGATTTCAAGTTGTCTGAGGCCAAAGTGCGCATTGCCAAAGCACTGCTGACAGAAGCTGAGCAGGCATTAATGGTCAAAGTTGCCTCAGCGTTTTCTGAAATCCTTCGCCTGCAACTCAGAATTGAAGCCGTTGACGAAAATGTGGCGGAGCATGAGCGTCTGCTTGCTTTGATTCGGCGACGCGCCGAGGCCGAGATTTCGCCCGAAGGGGACGTGGTGGTGGCCAAGGCACGACTGCAGCAGGCCTTGTCGGATCGGATTCAGCTGCGCAATACATTGGCCAATGCACGCGGTGATCTCGATCAGCTGATCTCGCAACGCTCCGGTCCACTCCAAGCGCCCGTGCGTGTTCGGATCGATTCAAAGACCTTGGAAGAACTATTGCAGCAGGCCGAGGCCAACGCGCCAGTTCTGGAGCGTATGGCGGCGGAAATGGTGTCAGCGGACGCTGAGATTGATACTGCCAAGGCGAGTTACTACCCACAGCTCAGCGCACGCTTTGACAGAACTTTTGGTAACACCAACCAAAATAATGAGCAGTCCTACCTCGCGCTCACCTTTCAGCCGGGTCCTGGACTTGCCGTAGCGTCATCGGTCCGCGCAGCGACGGCGCGCAAAGAATCGGCAGCCGATTCCATTGAAATCGCGCGAAAAGAACTGTTGGATAAAGTTCGTACGGACTGGAATCAACATCAATCGGCTGCGGCCGACAGCGAGGTGCTGGCCGAGTTAGTCACCGCCACACGTGCCAGCTACGAATCGGCGATTCGCCAGTACCCGATTGGCCGAAAGAGCTGGTTAGAAGTCCTCAATGCGCAGCGGGAAGCTACCCAGGCACGCAACTCCCTGGCCGATGCTATTTGGTCAGGCTATCTTGCCGGCGTTCGCGTGTCGATCGCAATCGGCGAGCTCTCTCGGCAAACACTTATCCAGCCCAGTCAGGTTACAAAGCAATGATCCATCAGCCACTTCCGCAAGCGTCCGCCGAAGCATCTCCATCGAACCCGCCGAGCGTGGACACCGACTTGGCAGTCTTGCTGTCTCGGTTGGCCGCCCTGCAGGGGGTCGCCTTACCGGTCCATCGTTTTGAGATGATGTCGACGTCAGAGATGGGAAGCACGGTCGATCAGCTGAGTCGGCCCCAGCGTGCCATCGAATGGTGGCTGTCGGCCTTGCCGAACGGCGTGGCCTCGCAGATCGAGGGTTTGCCTGACCGTTCGGATATTCCTTTGCTCTGGATCTCGGCGGAAGATGGGCAGGTTGCGCTGCTCACCAGCGTGTTGGTGGGCGGTGGCTGTGGTGTGGAGTGGAGCGACGGGCAGACGGGTGAGTTGTCCGTAGCGCAACTTCAAGACGGCAAACTGCTGGCCATGCGCACCACGGTGGAGGCAGATGCCGCCGACCACGAAAAGCCGAAAACCGCGAGCAATTGGTTTTTCTATGCGATCCGCAAGCGGTATCGGGTCTTCGTCGAATCTGTGATTGCCACGGCGCTTGCCAGCCTTTTAACCCTGGCCATTTCGTTTTACACCATGCAGGTGTACGACCGCGTCGTGCCGAACCAAGGCTACTCCACCCTGGCGGTGTTGACCGTGGGTGTGGTGCTGGCGCTGATGTTTGAGCTGCTGATGAAGCAGTTGCGCGCGCGCATGATGGACCGGGTTTGCAAAGAAATTGACGAAGAGCTCTCGGGCGTGTTTTTTAGTCGGGTGCTGTCGATTCGTATGGATGCCCGCCCCCGTTCCATTGGAACGTTTGCGTCGCAGGTCAAACAGTTCGAGACGGTGCGTCAGTTCATGACCTCGTCTACCTTGTTCCTGATCGCCGATTTGCCCTTTGTGATTTTTTTCCTGGCGGTGATGTTCAGTATTGGTGGCGTCGTGGTGCTCGTGCCCCTCGCGCTGCTGCCTCTGTCTATCGGTGTGGGCCTGTATGCGCGTTGGCATTTGATGCGCGCCACCGAAGAGCAGGCGAAATCAGCCAATCGAAAAAATGGTGTTCTGATTGAGGCGATCGACGGGATCGAGGCGATCAAGGCCGTCGGCGGCGAATGGAAGTTGCAGCATCAATGGCAGCGATTAACCCGCGACATGGCGATTCACGAGATGGAAATTCGCAACACCTCGACCATGAGCGCCAACATGACCCAGACCATTCAGCAGCTGAGTTACATCCTGATGATTGCCTTCGGCGCCTATTTGATTACGGTCGGTCAAATAACCCAGGGCGCGCTCATGGCCTGTTCGATCATCAGCAACCGCGCACTAGGGCCCATCTCGCAGATTTCAGGAATGATCGTCCAATGGCAGCAGTCGCGCATTGCATTGGCAGGACTAGATGACATGATGAAGCTGCCCTCCGACCATGGCGAAGGCGAGCGGCACATCATCCCTGGTAAATGCAGGGGCGAGCTAAGTCTTGAGGCGGCCAGCCTGAGCTACCACACCTCGATTCCCGCACTTCTGGCGTCAACACTCAAGATCAAACCGGGTGAGCGCATTGCCCTGCTGGGGGCAGTAGGCTCTGGAAAATCCTCCTTGATTAAGCTGCTGTCTGGCTTGTACAAACCGACGGAAGGGCGGGCGTTCTTGGACGGTGTGGACATGATGCACCTGGCGCCTGAGTACGTTCGCGAACACATCGGCTACCTCACCCAAGACGTGCGCCTTTTCAGCGGAAGTCTGCGCGACAACCTGGTGTTGGGCTTGCCCTCGCCGACCGACGCCCAGGTCTTGCAGGCCGCAGCTCAGACCGGGCTGGATCAACTGGTCAAGTCCCACCCCGCAGGCTTGGGCTTGCCCATCTTTGAGGGCGGGCGTGGTCTGTCGGGTGGTCAGCGCCAGTTGGTGGGATTGACCCGCATGCTGATTGCACGTCCGTCAATTCTGCTTCTCGATGAGCCGACTGCCTCACTCGATGGTGATCTCGAAGTTAAGGTGATGCGTACCTTGTTTCACAACATGGCGATCGACGCTGTCATCGTCTTGGCAACCCACAAGCGCAGCTTGTTAGGGCTCGTTGATCGCATTATTGTGATGGACAAAGGCCGCATCGTCATCGACGGGCCACGCGATGAAGTCTTGGCCAAGTTGGGCCGTCCGGCGCCGGCTTCGGCCCGTCCCACTCTACCCACGGAAGCTTGATTGACCATGATGCAATCCCCAAAAGATCGGTTCGGCAGCAAGAGGCGCAATTCGCCGCTGCGATCTATTCCTACAACGTTGTGGGTCACCTCTGCTTTATTGATTGTCGGCTTTGTCTGGGCGTCCCAGTCAGAGATCGAGCAAGTCACCCGAGCCACTGGCCAGGTGGTTGCCAGTTCCCGAACCCAAGTGATCCAGTCATTGGACGGCGGCGTCCTGGAAACTTTGTTCGTCAAAGAAGGCGATGAAGTGACCAAAGGAGAGGTGCTGGCAAAACTCGACACCACCAAGCTGGTGGCGTTCTACCGCGATTCTGAATCCAAGGTCGCCGCACTCAAAGCAGCCAGTGCCCGCCTCACTGCCGAAATTGAAGGTACTGAAATCAGGTTTGGTCCCGAAGTCAACGACTACCCCCAGTTTCGAGCCAGTCAATCCTTGCTGCTGGCGAAGCGCCGAGCCGCCATCGAAGATGACATTGCCTCACTCACTGCCATGAAGGCCTTGGCAATCAAAGAACTGCAGATGACAGAGCCGCTCTTGAAAACCGGTGACGTCAGCCGCGTGGACGTGCTGAAGCTGGAGCGAACCGTGGCTGACTTGCAGGCGCAGATCACCAACAAGCGAAACAAATACCTTCAAGACACGCAGGCCGAGTTCAGCAAGGTCAGTGAAGACCTGGCCAGCGCCGAGCAAACCTTGCTTCAGCGCAAGGATCAACTGGTACATGCCGAAATACGTTCACCTTCGAATGGCGTCGTTAAAAACGTACGCATCACAACGCTCGGTGGCGTTCTCAAGCCCAGCGAGGAATTGATGCAAATTGTTCCGGTCGAGGACGCACTGCTGATTGAGGTGAAGGCCAAGCCGACCGACATTGCATTTATCAAACCAGGCTTGCCTGCCAACGTCAAAATTGACGCCTACGACTACTCCATCTACGGCACGCTCAGCGGTCATGTGACCTACATCAGCCCCGACACCTTGAGTGAGGATTTGCGCCAAGGCGAGCAGCCGTACTACCGGGTGCAGATTAAGACCGACGGCAAACGATTTAAAGGTCGTCCCGAAGAAAAACTGGAGATTCAACCAGGCATGACAGCCGTCGGCGAGGTCATCACAGGACGCAGCACCGTGCTGCGCTATCTGGTGAAGCCCTTGGTGAAAACCTTGAACGAATCGATGGTCGAGCGGTAAAGGCCAGTGGTGATGCATGAGATCTCTGAACCCGAATTGTTCAACCTGCTCTTGCCCATCGCCCGACGCGCGGGCGCTGCGATCATGGAAATTTATGGCAGTGAACAATTTGCCATCAACCAGAAAGCGGACCAGAGTCCGGTGACCGCTGCAGATATCGCAGCGCACCACGTTCTCGTAGACGCACTGGCCCCACTGTTGCCGCAATGCCCCATCGTCTCCGAAGAGGATGACGCTTCCCAGGCGTTTCGCCACAGTGAGGGCCGGTTCTGGCTGATTGACCCACTGGACGGCACCAAGGAGTTCATTGCCCGCAATGGTGAATTCACCGTCAATATTGCGCTGATCGAGCAAGGAAAGACGGTGTTGGGCGTGGTCTACGCGCCAGCCATTGATTGCATGTATTGGGGTGGATCGGGCCTTAGCGCCTACCGGACGCAAGGCGGGGACACGCAAAAGATTGCGGTGGGTGGGGGCGATGCCCATGGCGTTTGCCGGGTGGTTGCGAGCAAGAGCCATTTGAACGCGGAGACCCAGGCTTTTATTGATCAGCTCAATCCAGTGCAACTGGTGCAAGCCGGAAGCTCCTTGAAGTTTTGCCGTGTAGCAGAAGGCGCCGCCGATATTTATCCGCGCCTTGCGCCCACCTGTGAGTGGGACACGGCAGCGGCACAAGCCGTGCTCGAGGGCGCAGGCGGTGCGGTGCTTGACACCCATGGAAAGCCGCTGCTCTATGGAAAAGAGCAGGTGTTGAATCCCTCGTTCATCGCCACCCGGGATACCGCTTTGATTCCACAATGATCGACGTCGCGTATTCGCTGGCAGGCGCGTTGACCGGCTTCGTCGTGGGCTTGACCGGGGTTGGCGGAGGCGCATTGATGACGCCCATACTGATGCTCTTCTTTGGCGTCTCGCCGATAGCAGCCATTGCAACCGACCTGTGGTTTGCGGTTGTCACCAAAATTGTGGGCGCGCGCGTCCACCAGACCAAGGGCAATGTCGACTGGCAAGTGGTGCGTCGTATGTGGTTGGGGAGCCTGCCAATGGCGGCCTTGGTGTTGGCAGCGGTGAGTTTCGGGTCCCCGCTCAGCAGGCTGGAGTGGCTCAGCAACGCCATCGGCATGATGGTGTTGGTCACCGCGCTGGGTCTTCTTAGTGCGCCCTACCTGATGGCGTATGCACGAAAGCGCCGCATTGGACAACCGGAGCGTTTCAAAGCCCTGCAACCCGTTTTGACCGTGGTGGCCGGTGCCGTGCTGGGGCTGTGCGTGGCACTGACTTCTGTGGGTGCGGGGGCGCTGGGCAGTGTGCTGCTCTTGTACCTTTACCCCTTGCGCATGACACCCCATCGATTGGTCGCCACAGACTTGGTACACGCTATTCCCTTGGCCATGGTGGCCGGTCTCTGGTACTTATTCGCCGGTCGGGTAGACGGGTGGATGTTGCTGA
>CANBQX010000067.1 GCA_947371775.1 Comamonadaceae bacterium | reverse complement strand
CCAAACCACAATGCAATGCCCGTGGCCGAACCAAAACCGACCGCACCCATGAGCGCGATCAACATGAACACCAGCTCACCGGCATACATATTTCCGAACAACCGCATGCCGTGGGACACGGTCTTGGCGGTAAATTCAATCAGTTGCATCGCCAGATTCAAGATGCCGAGAATCAGGGCAAAAACAGGGTTCTTGCTGGTGCCGAACGGCGCAGTCACCAACTCATGCGCCCAGCCACCGGCGCCTTTGATTTTGATGTTGTAGTACAAGCAGACCAACAAAACGGCGGTCGACATACCCAAGGTCATGGACAAGTCCGCTGTTGGAACCACGCGGAAATAGGGAATCGCATGCTCGAGGCCCGTGAACTCCAGCACCATGTGGAACAAATCCACCGGCAAGAAGTCCATGGAGTTCATCAGGAACACCCACACGAACACCGTCAAAGCCAGGGGCCCGACAAATTTGCGGGACTCGGCGTTGTGCACAATGCCTTTGGCCTGGGTGTCGACCATCTCTAACAGAATTTCAATAGCCGCTTGCATGCGTCCGGGAACGCCAGATGTGACATTGCGCGCAACGCGCCACATCACAAACAAGCCCGCAACACCCAACAGCACCGACCAGAAGATCGAATCCAGGTTGAACACCGAGAAGTCAATCACCCCAGCCTGCTTGTGGGTCTGCAAATGCGTCAGGTGGTGGCCAATGTACTCACCAGCGGTAAGCCCTTGCGCAGCGTGTTCTTCAGCAGCCATCAGTTACTCTTGTAAGTTACTTTTGCCGTTAAGCATTGTTAATCTTGCACCGACTGCCGCTTGCCTTTGAACAGCAGCGCCAGCCAATAAACCTTCATCGTGACCACCAAACCCACCAACATGGCGGGCCAGTTCAGTCCCACTACCCCACGGTGCGCCATCCAAAGAACCGCCACCGTCACAAAAATCTTCACCAGCTCCCACACAAAGAAGCTAGACACCGCATTTGCCGGATTGAGAGAAGCAAACTTCCCCATCAAACCACGCGCAAACAGCGCCCCCGGGATAATCACCGCCAAAGCACCGCAAGCCGCAGAAACAGCAACTACACCGTTTTGCGTCACAAGCCAGGCCAAGGCCACCACCAGCACACCCATGGCGACCTGGCCGATAACGACCCACCAAGGTGACAAGGACGGATGCTCTTGCCTGAACCTTTTTGCCTCTTCGGCATTCAGCGCAACGAATCCGTCGTTCTCGGAATCTTCCGTATCCAGCAGCGGACGCATTGTTCTTACCCAAGATTACATGCACTTTACAAACGAGCTCAGTGCAGCCTCTGATTATACGCAGGAACTTAGTAGAAACCAGAGGTCTGCGAAATGAAGATGCTGCCATTAGACTGAGCGACGTTTCTTAAGGACCTATTTCTCACCATGGCGCTGCCCCCCACTTCACCGCCCACCGCCGGCCAGACCGAGCCCGTCCCCTCTTTGATCGTCTTTCCATCGCAGTTCCCAATCAAGGTGATGGGCCGCAGGGATGACGGATTGGTACACGCGATCAGCACCATCGCCCACGCCTTTGACCCGACGTTTGACGCATCCACGATTGAGTTGCGTGAGAGCAAGGGCGGCAACTACCTGGGTGTGACCATCACGATTACGGCCACCAGCCGCGAACAGCTCGATGAGCTCTACCGCACCCTGAGCACCCACCCCATGGTCAAAGTGGTGCTTTAAGCGGTCTTGAAGATGGAGGTCGTACACCTGGGACGCGTGGATTACGCCGCCACCTTTGCGGCCATGCAGGCCTACAGCCGCAGTCGCTCCAGCCCGGACGGCGCACATCAGCCTGACCTGTTGTGGATGTGCGAGCACAACCCGGTCTTCACCCAAGGCGTGGCGGGCAGGCCCGAGCATCTGTTGAACCCGAGTGCCATACCCGTGGTGCAAACAGACCGCGGCGGCCAGGTCACCTACCACGGGCCGGGGCAGGTGGTCGCCTACCCCTTGCTGGACCTCAAACGCGCTGGTTACTTTGTCAAAGAATATGTGTACCGCTTAGAAGAAGCGCTCATTCGCACACTGCTGCACTTTGGCGTCACCGGCCACCGCGTGGGCGGCGCGCCTGGGATTTACGTCCATCTTGCCGATCCGTTTGGGCATGGCGTGTTGCCGCAGCGCCCGCAAAAGCAGGTGGCAGGCAAGCCTGTGCCCGACTTCGCAGGCCTGGCCAAAATCGCGGCGCTGGGCATCAAAATCAGCCGCAATTTTGCGTACCACGGCGCAGCGCTGAATGTGAATATGGACTTGACACCGTTTTATGGCATCAACCCCTGTGGCTATGCCGCGCTGCAAACGGTAGACCTTTCTACAATCGGCGTTCGCGTTGCAACAGCGGACGTCGAGAAAATTCTGGCCAGGAAATTGGTCAGCTACCTCGCGCCCTGACTCCCCGAACAGCCAACGCCTACCCACCATCCATGCAGCGACGCAATGAGCACTGAAACACCGCCCAAACCCACCTCCGTCACCGTGCGGGAAGCCCAGTCGCAGCAGGACTACCAGGCGGGCGCAAAGCAAAAGGCTGCTGCCAAGCTCTCGCGCATTCCCATCAAGGTGCAATCGGCCGAGGTGCTCAAAAAGCCGGACTGGATTCGGGTCAAAGCAGCTTCCCCCAGCACCCGCTTTTACGAGATTAAGGACGTGTTGCGCGCCAACAAACTGGTCACCGTGTGCGAAGAGGCGAGCTGCCCCAACATTGGCGAGTGCTTTGGCAAGGGCACAGCCACGTTCATGATCATGGGTGACAAGTGCACCCGGCGCTGCCCTTTTTGCGATGTGGGCCATGGCCGGCCCGACCCGCTGGACGTGAACGAGCCCGACAACCTGGCCAAGACGATTGCGCAACTCAAACTCAAGTACGTCGTGATCACCAGCGTGGACCGAGACGACTTGCGCGACGGGGGTGCAGGGCACTTTGTCGACTGCATCCGCCAAACCCGGGCCTTGTCTCCACAGACCCAAATTGAGGTGTTGGTGCCCGACTTTCGTGGCCGGGACGACCGGGCGCTGGAAATTCTGAAAGCCGCACCGCCCGACGTGATGAACCACAACCTGGAGACCATTCCACGCCTGTACAAAGAAGCGCGGCCCGGCTCCGATTACCAGTTCAGCTTGAACTTGCTGAAAAAGTTCAAAGCCCTGTTTCCCGAGGTGCCCACCAAAAGCGGCCTGATGGTAGGCCTGGGTGAGACCGATGACGAAATTTTGGAAGTGATGCGCGACATGCGCGCGCATGGCATTGAAATGCTCACCATCGGCCAGTACCTGGCACCCACCACCAGCCACTTGCCGGTGAGGCGTTACGTGCACCCGGACACTTTCAAGATGTTCGAGGCCAAGGCCTACGAAATGGGCTTCAAGCACGCCGCTGTGGGGGCCATGGTGCGGTCGAGTTACCACGCAGATGTTCAAGCCGGCCATGCGCTGAGCAGCTAAGACTGCCCCTAAGACTTTCGAGGATTTTCATGCCCTACCAAGCCAAGCCCACCCGTTACCAGGGCAGCATGCCCTACCGCCGCTGCGGCACCAGCGGCCTGCAGTTGCCTGCAGTGTCACTGGGCTTGTGGCACAACTTTGGCGACAGCACACCCTTGCAAACGCAGCGCGAGATGCTGTGCACGGCCTTTGACCTGGGCATTACCCACTTTGACCTGGCCAACAACTACGGGCCGCCCTACGGCAGCGCGGAGCAAAACTTCGGAGAGCACCTCAAACGCGACTTTCGGCCCTACCGGGACGAGCTCATCATCTCCAGCAAGGCCGGTTGGGACATGTGGCCCGGCCCCTACGGCCAGGGCGGCGGCTCGCGCAAATACGTGCTGGCGAGTTTGGATCAAAGTTTGCAGCGCATGGGCCTGGACTATGTGGACATTTTTTACAGCCACCGCTTTGACCCGGACACCCCGCTGGAAGAAACCATGGGCGCGCTGGCCAGCGCGGTGCAGCAGGGCAAGGCCTTGTATGTCGGCGTGTCCAGCTACTCAGCCACCAAGACGCGTGAGGCCCATCGCATTTTGAAAAGCATGGGCGTACAAGCCCTGATTCACCAGCCCTCGTACAGCCTGATGAACCGCTGGATCGAAGAAGATTTGCTCGGCGCACTGGCCGACACCGGCATGGGTTGCATCGCCTTCAGTGCCTTGGCCCAAGGTCTGTTGACCGACAAGTACCTCAACGGTGTGCCCGCGGACGCGCGCATCAACCGCCCAGGAGGCGGATCCTTCACCCAAGCGCACTTGAGCGAACAAAACCTGCGCCATGTGCGCGCACTCAACGAGATTGCGCAGTCACGCGGCCAAAGCCTGGCACAAATGGCCACGGCCTGGGTGCTGCGTGATGCACGGGTCACCTCGGCCTTGATCGGGGCCAGCAAGCCTGCGCAGATCGTGGACTTGGTGGGTGCCATGCAAAACGTGCAGTTCTCCCAGGAGGAATTGCAAGCCATTGACCAGCACGCGGTCGAAGGCGGCATCAACCTGTGGCAGCGGCCCAGCACCGACCAGCGGCCGACCTAAGCCTTAGGCGTTCACGGCCATCTCTTGGGCCGGGTTTTCAGCCTGGATCACCCGCTGCGCCCAGGGCTCCAAACGGGCCGTGTCTGACCGCAAAATTTCTTGCTTGACCGCCAAAATTTGCGCGGGATGCATCGAAAAGCTGCGCAGCCCCATGCCGAGCAACAGGCGGGTCAGACCCACGTCGCCAGCCATCTCGCCACACACGCTCACACCTTTGCCTTGGAGCCGGCATTCGGCAATGGTGGACGCCACCAATTGCAGCACGGCGGGGTGCAGCGGGTCGTACAAATGCGCCACCGACTCGTCAGCGCGGTCAATGGCCAGGGTGTATTGAATGAGGTCGTTGGTGCCGATCGACAAAAAGTCGAAGTACTTCAAAAACATCTTGAGCGTCAGTGCGGCCGCCGGAATTTCGATCATGGCACCCAGCTGTACCGGCCCATAGGCCTGACCACGCTTGTCCAGTGTGCGGCGTGCCTGTTCGATGTGCGCCAAGGTCTGGTGGATCTCACTGGCATGGGCCAGCATGGGCACGAGCAACTGCACCTTGCCAAACGCGGCTGCACGCAGAATCGCACGCAGCTGCGTCAAAAACATGGCGGGGTCGGCCAGGCTCCAGCGTATGGCGCGCAAACCCAGTGCCGGGTTCAAATGCGCGGCGTCGTGCACGCTGCTGTCCAGCGGCTTGTCTGCGCCCACGTCCACCGTGCGGATGGTGACCGGCAGGCCTTGCATGCCTTCCACCGCGCGTTTGTAGGCCTGGAATTGCTCTTCTTCGTCGGGCAGATTGCCATGGCGACCCATGAACAAAAATTCGCTGCGAAACAAGCCCACACCCAGCGCGCCGGCCTGCAATGCGGCAGGCGCGTCCTCGGGCATTTCGATATTGGCCAGCAGTTGCACCTTTTCGCCGTCCATGGTGACCGCGGGGGTGTGCAGCAAGCGCGTTAATCGGCTGCGCTCAAGCTCCACCTGGCGTTTCTTGAACCCATATTCCGCCAGGATGATGGGCGACGGATCGACAATGACCACGCCCGCGTCGCCGTCGATGATGATCCAGTCGTCCTGGCGCACCAGCTGGCTGCAAGTGCGCGCGCCCACCACCGCAGGAATATCCATGCTGCGCGCCACGATGGCCGTGTGGGAGGTTTTGCCGCCGACGTCGGTGATAAAGCCTGCAAACACACTTTGCTTGAATTGCAGCATGTCGGCGGGTGACAGGTCGTGCGCCACCAGGACCAAAGGCACGTCCACCGTATCGCCCAGCAGCAAGTCTTGCTGGCCGGGGCGACGGCTGTTGCGCGCGGGCGCCATGATGGGGGAGGCCACTCCGCGCATGGCACGCAGCACCCGCTCGACGATTTGCTCCATATCGGCCTTGCGCTCGCGCAAGTAGGCGTCTTCCATTTCGTCAAACTGGCGCGAGATCACCTCAAGCTGCGTGGTCAACGCCCACTCGGCGTTGTACAGACGGTCCGTGATCCAGCCTTTGACGCCACGGATCAGCTCTTCGTCTTGCAGCAGCATCAAGTGCACATCCAGCAAGGCGTTGAGCTCATGGGGCGCCTCTTTGGGGCCCATGTGGGAAATGCTTTCTTGCAGGCGGTACAGCTCTTCCACCACCGCGTTGCGGCCCGCACGCGCGCGGTCAATTTCTTTGGCCACTTCATCGGGCTGGATGAAATAGTGCGCCACATCCATCCGGCTGGACGCGACGATCACCGCGCGGCCAATGGCCACGCCCCGCGATACTGCCAGCCCGTGAATGGAGAACGTCATGGAAGGTGCGCGCCCGGTGTTATTCGCCTTCGCCGAATTTGTCGGCGATCAAAGCGAGCAATGCGTCCATGGCGTCTTGCGCACGGTCGCCGTCGGCTTCAAGGCTGACCTCGCTGCCGATGCCCGCGGCCAGCATCATGACGCCCATGATGCTTTTGGCATTGACCCGGCGCTCGCCCCGGCTGATGAATACGTCGCACGGAAAACTGCCTGCCAATTTGGTCAATTTGGCAGAAGCGCGGGCGTGCAAGCCCAGCCTATTGACTATGGTCGTGGTGGTTTGGATCATGGGGCTTTTTGGTTTGGTTCAAAGGCGCGGACACTGCCACTTGCATGATGCACTGCGCGCCTCCGGCCAAGGCGCGCGCCACCAACAAGTCCAGGGATTCGTGGCGGTAGTTGATGGTGCGCAAGAGCATGGGCAAGTTCACACCCGCAACCAGCTTGGAATGCACGCCATCCACCAATTGTTGCGCTACGTTACAGGGCGTAGCGCCAAACACGTCGGTCAACACCAACACCGAGGGGGCCTGAAGTTGCTCCACCATCATGCGGGCGATCTCCAAGGTGTCCGATGGCGGCTCATTGGCCCGAACATCCAAGGCCACTAGGTTCTGCTCGACCTCGGGAAACACATGCAACACACAGGCGCGCAATGCACTGGCCAGCGGCGCGTGGGCGATGATCAAAATACCGATGGTCATAGAGTGGGAAAGGCCCGCAGTGAGAGCGCGATTATCGCCCCTTTGTCCTGAGCAAATGGACATACGCTCCGAGTGCGCACAGGCCATACACCCCGATGGCGCCTTGGTAAGCACTGGCCAAGGGCAACCCAATCGCCTGCAGGCCATCAACCAAGAGCCCGATGCACCATTGCACCGCAAACACGCCGCTGAAGATGAGCAAATTAAAGGCCGACAAAGCGCGCCCCGCCAAGGCCGGCGGGAATGCCATGCCAATCGCGGGCTGGGCCAGTGTGCCCACCGTGGCGGTCACACAAAACAAAGTCCAGGCCGCGCCGGAATAGTCGCCGATGCGCGAGCCGCCGACGGTCATCATCAACAGAATCGCCAAATTCACAGGTAAGCCCCAGGCCATGAGCTGCTCCGCCCGCAGGCCTTTGCGTGTCAGCCAAGGGTTGATCGCGCCCCAGCCCAAAAAGGCCAGCATCATGGCCACGTTGAGCCAAAACATGGCCGTGGACGCAGCCACCGGCGTGAAGCCCGCCACTTTGACCAGCCAGGGGGCTGCCCAGAGGGTTTGAATGGCCACCATGCCGCCATAGCCGATAAAACCAAAGGGTGCCAGACTCCGAAAATAGGGATCGCGCCACACCATGGAATAGCCGGCGGGCGCACTCTCGGGGGTCTGCGCCGACGTGCCGTCGTCCGCGGATGGCTGACCCGGCACCTGCCACGCAATGAGCACCATGGCCAAGGCCAACAAGCCGCCCAAGAGCAAAAATAGCCCGCGCCAACCGATGAGCGGCAAAAGCCACTGCACCGGCAAGGTTGAGGCGACCATGCCCAACGCGCCCGTCATGAGCATCCACGAGCTCGCCCGCATTTGCGCGCCAGGTGCGTACCAGCGGCGGTAACTGGTCAGTGGCGCCATCAGACAGGCACTCACCCCCACACCGATTAACACGCGGCCCAAGAGCAGTTCAATAAAGCCTGAGGCCCGGGCAAAGGCGACGCACGCCAGTACCGCCACCGTCAAAAACGAGAGCACCACCCTTTTGGGGCCCAAGCGGTCCAGCCAAGTCCCGAGCGGCAATTGGGTGAGCGCAAACCCGAAAAAATAGCCCCCGGCCAAAAGCCCGAGATCACCGGCACTGAGGGAGAACTCTTGCACCAAAGTCGGTGCCAAGGTCGCGGTGACGGCGCGAATAAGGGTGGACAAAAAATAGGCGAATGCAAACGCCAGAAACAAGGCCACGGCTTGCCGTGCTGGCAAGGGAACAAAGGTTTTATCGCTCACTGGGGGGTGATTCCATCAAAAAAGGGTTGGGCCATCTCTGGCGAGATCTGGGGGGCGTAGACAGCGAGGTGGTACAGCTCAGCCCCCGACACCACCCAGGCCAGACGCGCTTGCAGGGCTTGGCCATCGCTGCCCTGGCCCGTCGCGGCAATTGGCTGCATCGCAATTGCGCGTGCTTGCGACGTGGCCGGCATGGTGGTGGGTTCGCCCTGCGCTTTCATTTGCAGAAGGCTGGCGGCTTGCCATTGGGCTTGCAGTTGGCCAGGGTCGGTGCCCGGGGGCAAGTGAATCCGGCTGACGGCAAACAGGGCACCGTCCGCCTCACAACCAACCATTTCCATCTCCAGGGCCTGGCCGCCCCACTGCACGGTTCGCTGCGTGTGGTCGGGCTTGCAGGGCAAGGTCACGGCCATGTCGCCCAAGCTGACCCGTCGCCAGTTGAGTGCCGGGCTACAGGCGCAGACCACCATGACGACAATCCAAACACTGATTCTGGTGGCTTGCACTGGGGTTTGCCTTTCGCGAACGACGCGGGTATGTAAAAAGTGCGCCATCGTAGCGGCTCACTGCCTCGAACGCGGCGGCACGAGGATTATTCGCTAGACTCCCGCACAGACTTTCTCAGCAAGCCAGAGCACACCCTGTGACCCTTCCTGACCGTGTAACGCTGCTGCGGCCCGAATCCGCCCAGGATTTGGACGCTGCCCGCCAGATATTTCAGACCTACGCAGCCAGCCTGTCGGTGCCTGAGTGCTTTACAGACTTCGACCAAGAGCTCCAGTCGCTGCCAGGCGACTATGCCGCACCACGCGGCCAACTGCTGCTGGCGCTGGTGGAAGGCACGGTCGTTGGCTGCTGCGCCTTGCGTCCACTCGATACGGCAGACTATGCAGATGCCTGCGAAATGCGCCGCTTGTACGTAACCAACGCCTACCGGGGTTCGGGGATCGGGCGATTGCTCGCCCAGGCGCAGCTGGACTTTGCGCAAATGAATGGCTACCACTGCGTGCTGCTAGACACACTCAGCGACATGGAAGCCGCCCGCGGCCTCTACGAAGAGCTTGGCTTTGAAGAAATACCGCCGTACTACTTCAACCCCATCGCCGGAGCGCATTACCTAAAGGCCGACCTCTAACGCTGCCAGAGGCCGGCATCCGCCGAGATTAGCCCTTGGCCTGCGCCAACAAGGTGCCGGCGTCGCTCACTTCGAACTTGCCCGGGCCCTCGACGTTCAGCGAGGTGACTTTGCCGTCCTTGACCAGCATGGAATAGCGGTTGCTGCGCAAGCCCATGCCACGGCTGGTGAGGTCGAGCGTCAAACCGGTGGCCTTGGTGAAATCCGCACTGCCGTCGGCCAGCATGCGCACCTTGGTGCCGGTTTTTTGGTCGCGCGCCCAGGCGCCCATCACGAACGCATCGTTCACGCTCACACACCAAATCTCATCCACGCCAGCCGCCTTGAAGTCGTCAAAGTGCTGCACGAAACCGGGCACATGCTTTGCCGAGCATGTAGGGGTGTAGGCGCCTGGCAGCGCGAACAATGCAATGGTCTTGCCGGCAGTGGCCTTCGCAACGTCCACGGCGTTGGGGCCGATGCTGCAACCTTCGCCCTCAACTTCCGAATACTCCATCAGCACAGCTGCGGGAAGGGTGTCGCCTACTTGAATCATGGTGTCTCCTTGGGATTTGTGAACTACAGAAATGAAAAACGGCCCATCATTGTGGGCCGTTTTCGAAAGCTGCGCAGCGCGAGCGCTGCTTGGGCTTAAACCGCAGCAGCCTTTTCCACCAAGCGGGTCGCAACCCAGTTCTTGGTCTTGGAAATAGGACGGCTTTCGGTGATTTCGATCACGTCACCCATTTTGTAGGCTCCGTTTTCGTCGTGGGCGTGGTACTTGCTGGATTTACCAACAATCTTGCCGTACAGCTCGTGCTTGACGCGGCGTTCGATCAAAACCGTGACGGTCTTGGAACGCTTGTCGCTGACCACCTTGCCAATCAAGGTGCGCTTGAGGGATTTTTTAGCTTCCGTCATTTATCGCTCCTTATTTGGCGGATGTTTCAGCGCTTTGCTTCTCGACAAGAATAGTCTTGGCGCGGGCAATGTCGCGGCGCGCAATGCGCAGCG
>CANBQX010000066.1 GCA_947371775.1 Comamonadaceae bacterium | reverse complement strand
GCGGCCAGCAGCCACAACCACACAAATCGACGGCGCTGCGGCGCGTCCAGCGCAAAGTACAAGCTGCTGGCCACCGCAAAAGCGGTGAGCGTGTGGCCCGAAGGCATGGACGCCAGTTCGAGCTTTTCACCGACGATGCGAAACAGCTGCTTGTCCACCACCGCAGCTGGGCGCAGGCTCTCGAGCAAGCCTTTGCCCAGGCGGGCGAACAGCACGCCAAAGGGCACGGCGCACAACCAGGCCCATTGCAGGCGGGGTGCCAGTAGCAACAAAGGCGACGTGACCGCCAGCACGCCCCAGGCATTGCCCAGCAGCGACAGCGCGGCCCAGACCGGTGCAGGCACCACCATGCAGGCCTGGTTGATCGCCAGAAAAAGCGCTGGTTCTCCCCAGTGCAGCCACAAGGGCGCGCACACGCCGAGCATCAGCAGCGGCAGCAGACACCAAGGCCATGCGGGGCGCAATCCAGGTTCCATCCCTTACTCCATCCTCAAACGCGGCTGCGGCTTGGCCGACCAGCCATGGCAGGCATAGAACCGGAAACTCGATACCGGCATGCCCCAGTGCGTGGCGACATGGGTCGCCAAAAGCGCGCAGTCCTGAAAGCCGTTCGCACCCAGCGGCACGGCGTAGGCCATGGCAGACCAGTCCACCAACAGGGTGTCAGCGCCTGCGGGCAAGGGCCCGGCCCACAAGGTGAACTGGTCAAAGCGGTCTTCCAAATCGTGGACTGGCACCGGCCGTGCGTACCAGGCCAGGCGGCTGGCCAGCGTCCAGTGCTGCACCGACAGACTGCCCAGGCCCTGCTGCGCCGCAAGCACCCGCGCCTGTTCCCCAGCCTCTTGCCAGCCATACACATCGACAAAGGGATTGGCGCCTACCGGGGCATCGTCCGCCGTGCGGGGCAAGACCGGGGCCCCCGCACTCAACATCAGCCCAAGCAAACCGACGCAAGCCAAGGCCTGCAAAGCCACCAAGGTGCCGATCAGAGCACGCCGCAGCGGACGGCGGTCCAGCCCCTGCCCCCAGGTGTCCGCGAGGGCGACACCCGCAAACGGCGCCAAGCTTGCCCAGGCGGGCGCGGTCCAGTGCGGCAGGCTGCTGCCACCGCCCGACAGCCAGGCCAGCACGGCAAAGGGCAGCACAAAAAACCAGCGCAGCGCGCCCCCCGATGTGCGTGCCCAAAGGCCCCACCAGAACAAAGGGCCATAGGCCAGCAGCTGCACCAGGGCAAAACGCAGCAGGTCCTGCAAGCGCCACACGCTGCCCGCGCCATGCTGGGCCTGGTAGACGAAAGAAGCCCAACCGTTCTGGGCGTTCCACACCAGCACCGGCGACACCATCAGCAGCGCCAGCGCCACGGCTAGCCACAAAACCGGTACGCGCAGCACCCGAAGACCATGCGCCTGCAGCAAACACAAAGCCGACGCCAGCGCAAAAAAGATGGCCGTGTATTTGCTCAAACCCGCCAGGCCCAACACCCCACCCCACGCCAGCCAGGGCCAGGTCTTGCCCAGCGCGTCTGCATGCATGAGCCGCTGCGTTTGCCGCATGAGCAGCACCGCCAGAAACATCAGCAGGGTGTCGGGCAGCAAGCCGATAGCCAGCACATGCACCAATGGTGCCAGGGCCAGTGCGGCCAGCGCCCACACTCCTGCACGGTGGGGTGCACTGCCCCCGGACGGGCTCAGCGCACGCGCCATTTGGTACACCAGCAGTGCCGTGCCCAACCACAGCGCACCCGGCAGCACGCGCAGGAGCACGGGGGGCGCATCCAGCGCCACCAGGGGCCACTGCACCCAGCCCACCAACGGAGGATGGTCGAAGTAGCTGAGCGCCGGATGCGCGGCGTACAGCAGGTAATGCGCTTCATCCACCGACAGGCCCAGCACCGCGCCCCACAGCAGGTGCACCAGCGCCAAAGCGCCCACCACTCCGCCCAGGCCAAGGCGGCGCGAAAAAATGCGCGCCGGCTTATGCAAGGTCTTTGCCCCTGCCCGTGTGGTGAATTTTTGCCATGCCGCAGTCTAAACTGCGAACCCAGCGCGGCGCGTCCGCACCGCACGCTCTTAGTCTGACCAAAGGATTCCCATGCCCACTTACCACGTTGAAATGATCGAAGGCCGCACCCTGGAACAAAAGAAAAAACTGGTGCAGGAAATCACCCGCGTGAGCGTCGAAGTGCTGGGCGGCTCCCCCGATTCGGTGGACGTGTTGATCACCGACGTCAAGGCCGAGAACTGGGCCACCGGCGGCAAGCTCTGGAGTGAGCCACGCAACTGACACCCGATAGGCGTCTGTGTTAGCGCGCCGATAGGAAGGCGTAAACTGTTTCCATGTGCCAATTGCTTGGAATGAACAGCCGCTTGCCGGCCAGCTTGACTTTGAGTTTTACCGGGTTCGCCCAGCGCGGGGGCTGCACCGATCACCACGCCGACGGCTGGGGCATTGCGTTTTTTGAAAGCGAAGGCAATCTGCCAGGCAAAGCCGCCCGCTATTTCGTGGACAAAGAGAGCGCGGCCACCTCCCCCATTGCGCAGATGCTGCGCAGCTACCCGATCAAAAGCCACAACGTGGTGGCCCATGTGCGCAAAGCTACTGTGGGCGCGGTCAGCCTGGAAAACTGCCACCCCTTTGTGCGCGAGCTCTGGGGGCGCTACTGGGTGTTTGCCCACAACGGTGACCTGAAAGACTTTGCGCCGCACTTGCACGGCAGCTTCCGCCCGGTAGGCACCACCGACAGCGAACTGGCCTTTTGCTGGATGATGCAAGAGATGAACAAGTCGCATGCGGGCGTGCCCTCCGAAGTAGAACTGACCCACACCCTGCGCGACCTGGCCCAGCGCATCGCCAAGCACGGCACGTTCAACTTTCTGCTGAGCAACGGCCAAGCACTGTGGGCGCATGCCAGCACCAAGCTGCACTATGTGATGCGCCAGCACCCTTTTAGTGAAGTACAGCTCAAAGACGAAGACCTGAGCGTCGACTTGTCACAGCTCAATTCGCCCGACGACCGCCAGGTCATCGTCGTGACCGAGCCCCTCACCGCCAACGAAACCTGGGTGCCTATGCAGCCCGGCGAGTTGCAGGTGTTTATCGACGGGCAGCCGCTTGCAGCGCATCCATGAACATGGCAGCCACATCAAAGCCGGTCTGATCGGTAATTTCCTGAAAACAGGTCGGGCTGGTCACATTGATTTCGGTCAGGCTGGTGCCGATGATGTCCAGCCCCACCAGCAAGAGACCGCGCGCTGCCAAGACTGGCCCGATCGCCTCCGCCACCGCACGGTCCGCCGCATTGAGCGGCTGCGCCACACCTAAGCCGCCTGCCGCCAGGTTGCCGCGCACCTCGCCACCCTGCGGAATGCGCGCCAGGCAAAACGGCACGGGCTTGCCACCGATCACCAGCACGCGCTTGTCGCCTTCGCTGATCGCGGGCAAAAACTTTTGCACCATCAGGCTTTGCGCGCCGTCGCGGTTCAGGGTCTCGATGATGGAGCCCAGGTTGAGGCCATCGTCCTTGACGCGGAAGATTCCACTGCCCCCCATGCCGTCCAGCGGCTTGAGAATGATGTCGCGGTGCTCATGGTGAAAGGCCCGTACCGCTGCGGCATCGCGGGTCACCAAGGTGGGGCCGATGAACTGGGGGAATTCCATGACCGCCAGTTTTTCCGGGTGGTCGCGCAGCGCACGCGGCTTGTTGAACACCTGCGCACCTTCGCGCTCGGCTTGCTCGAGCAGGTGGGTGGCGTAAAAGAACTCGCTGTCAAAGGGTGGGTCTTTGCGCATGACCACGGCGTCAAAGTGGCGCAGCTCGCGCACCGTGGTGCTCTCTGCGACAAACCACTGCGGCGCCTCGCCCGTCAAGCGAATCTGACGCACTTGGGCCTGCACCACGCCACCACTGCGCCACACCAGCGCGCGCGGCTCGCACGCCGCCACGGTGTGGCCCCGGGCCTGTGCCTCACGCATCATGGCAAAGGTGGTGTCTTTGTAGGTCTGGAAAGACTCCAGGGGATCGGCGACAAAAAGAATGTTCATGGGAGGCTTCTCAAAAGACAGACCGGTGGGTCTTTATGCGCTGTGCTGCTTGGGGCGGTAGTGTTGCACAGCCAAAGCCATGGCACCGGCAACCACACCCCAAAACGCCGAGCCCACACCGCCCACCACCACGCCGCTGAGCGTGATCAAAAAGGTCACCATGGCGGCCTCGCGGTCCGACTCTTTGTGCAGGGCCGCAGAGAGTGCACTGCCAATCGTTCCCATGAGCGCCAGGCCGGCAATGGCGGCTACCAGCTCTTTAGGAAAGGCGGTGAGCAGCGCCATGATGGTCGCGCCAAACAGGCCCAAGGCGATGTACAGCAGACCACACGACACTGCAGCCGTGTAACGCCGTGCGCGGTCTGGATGCGCCTCGGGCCCCATGCAAATTGCCGCGGTAATCGCGCTCAGGTTGAGTGAGAACGCACCCAGCGGCGCCAGCAAGAGTGTGGCCAGGCCGGTGAGGGTGATGATTTTGGACACCGGAATGCCTGCTTCGCCGCCATGGGCCCGTTCGTCCCCAAAGCCGGAGGCGCGAATGGCCGCCACACCGGGCAGGTTTTGGGAGGCCATGGTCACAATAAACAAGGGCAGCGCCAGGCTCACAAAGGCAGGCCATGAAAAGACGGGGGCCACAAACACCGGCCAGGTCAGCCCCAAGGGCACGTCCACCTGCGAAAAACCGTTTTGCGCCGCCACAAAGAGCACCGCAAACAGCAAGGTGGCGGGCACCGCATAACGCGGTGCAAAGCGCTTGCCCAGCAAATAGGTCAGCAGCATCAGCACCACCAGCGGCAGGGCTGATTGCGCGGCGCTAAAGCCTGCCAAACCAAAGCGCGCCAACACGCCGGCCAGCAGCGCACTGGCCAGGGCCACGGGAATGCGGTTCATGATCCGCTCAAACCAGCCGGTCGCCCCCACCAGCACGATCAGCGCAGCACTCATCATGAAAGCGCCCACCGCATCGCCCATGGAGAAGCCACCCACCACACCGGCACTGGCCAGCACCGCAGCACCAGGCGTGCTCCAGGCCACCATGACAGGCTTGCGCAGCCACAAAGAGGGCAGCGCCGTGGTCAGCCCCATGCCGATGCTGATGGCCCAAAGCCACGACGCCAGCATGGCCGGTGTGGCGCCAAAAGCCTGGGCAGCCTGAAACACAATGGCAATCGAGCTGGTAAAGCCCACCAGCACCGCCACAAAACCGGCGGTAAAACTGGACCAGCTGACGTCTTTGAAAAACTGCACCGGCGCTTAGATTTCGATTTTGGAGCCCAGCTCAACCACCGAGTTGCTGGGCAGACTCAGGAAGTCAGCGGCACTGCTGGCGTTGTGGTGCATCTGGGCAAACAGCTTTTCACGCCACGGGGCCATGCCCTCGCCCAGGGTGGGCACCACGGTGTCGCGCGACAGGAAGTAGCTCGTCATCATGGGATCCAACGACACGCCACGGCCTTTGAGCTGCTCGAGCGCACGCGGCACATCGGGGTCGTTTTTAAAGCCGTAGTTGATCAGCACCTGCCAGCAGTCATGCCCCAGGCGCTCGATCTCAATGCGCTTGTCCAGCCCGATCCATGGCACCTCATGGTTGCGCACGGTGACGAACAAATTGGTCTCGTGCAGCACCTTGTTGTGCTTGAGGTTGTGCAACAGCGCGTTGGGCACGGTGCCGGTGGAGGCGATCAAAAAGACCGCTGTGCCTTCCACCCGCATGGGGGGGCTGACAAATACCGCTTCCAGAAAGCTGGACAAATCCATCGAGTCGGCCTTGAGCTTAGAGTTCAACAGTGCGCGGCCGTCTTTCCACGTGGACATGATGACGTACAAGCCCACGGCCATGGCGAGAGGGAACCAGCCGCCTTGCGCGATCTTGAGCAGATTGGAGGCAAAAAACAAACCATCGATCAGCACAAACACGCCCGTGGCTGCAATGCACACCGGCAGCGGATAGCCCCAGCCATAGCGCACAACGAAAAACGTCATGATGGTCGTAATGATCATCACCATGCTGACCGAAATGCCGTAGGCCGCGGCCAATGCCGTGGACGACCCAAACAGCCCTACCGCCAGTACGACACCCGCCAGAAGCGTCCAGTTGACGGCCGGGATATAGATTTGGCCCATATCCCTGATAGAGGTGTGCATGATGGACAGGCGCGGCAAAAAGCCGAGTTGAATCGTCTGCTTGGTCGCCGAAAAAGCCCCCGAGATCAGCGCCTGTGATGCGATCACGGTGGCCGCAGTGGCCAGTACCACCATGGGAATCAATGACCACTCGGGCAGCATGATGAAAAAGGGATTCGACGCTGCGGCCGGGTCGTTGAGCACCAAAGCGCCTTGGCCGAAGTAGTTCAAGACCAAGGAAGGCATCACCAGCCCGAACCACGCAATGCGAATCGGCTGTTTGCCGAAGTGGCCCATGTCCGCGTAGAGTGCTTCTGCACCGGTAAGGCACAAAAATACGGCGCCTAAAGTCAAAAACGCCAAGTGGTAGTAGTCATAGGAGAACTGCAGCGCATACAGCGGCGAAATTGCCAGCAACACAGAAGGGTGCTGAACGATTTGCACCACACCCACTGCCGCTATCGCAGCAAACCACACCACGGTGATTGGACCGAAAAAGCGGCCGATGTCATCCGTACCCCGCCGCTGCACCATGAATAACAGGACCAGCACAATCAGCGATAGCGGCACCACGTAGGGCTTGGCGGCAGGGGTAATGATTTCCAGACCCTCCACCGCCGACAGCACCGAAATGGCGGGCGTAATCACACCGTCGCCAAAAAACAGCGCCACGCCGAATACGCCCAGCACCACCAAAACTCCACGCAGCCGCGGATTTTTCTGCGTGGACAAAGAGGCCAACGCCAGCAGCGCCATCAAGCCGCCTTCGCCGTTGTTGTCCGCCCGCATGATGAGTGCCACATACTTGAGCGACACCACTATCGCCAGAGCCCAAAAAAACATGGACAGCACACCCAGCACGTTGGCCTCGGTGATGGGCACGTGCCCACTTACAAACACTTCTTTGAAGGCATACAACACGCTGGTTCCGATGTCGCCGTACACGACACCGATGGCGCCCAGGGTGAGCGCTGTTAGAGACGACTTCGATACTGACAAACTATGCCCCGGGGTGTTTAGGAACCCCAGTTTCCGTTCAATGAGGGAGCGCCATTGTGCCTTTGCTGCGCTCGAAAAACGGTAGTTTGGGCAAAAATGCAAAAGAAAATGCTGCGCCGCAGCAACAAAGGTCGCCTGTGCGACAAGCCGCGCTCGACGGCGCCAAATTCAGAGCTCTAGATCGGCCTCTGGATCGGTCGCTTCCAGCTCGTAGCTGGCCGCCAGCATGGCCAAACGCCCGACCACGCCGTACATATAAAAGCGATTGGGCTCGCTTGCACCAGGGCGCACCCCCAGCTGGGGCAATTGGGCGCTGCTGCCGAAGGCCAGTGGCACATAGCTCGAGCCCGGCGCACTCAGGTCTTCGTCAATGCCGCGCTCGGCATGCACGCGGTAAAAGCCACCCACCACATAGCGGTCCATCAAATACACCACGGGCTCGGCCACCGCGTCGTTCATGCGCTCGTGGGTCAACACCCCTTCTTGCACGATCAGCTCCTGCACACCGCCCTGAACCAGGCTATCGGCACCGGTTTTTTTCAACAGAGCGGCAATGTCTTTGCTCTCGCGCACCGTCATCAGGCCCCGACCGCTGCTGCCGTTGTTGGCCTTGACGACCACAAAGGGCCTTTCTTTGATGCCGTATTCCTTGTACTTGCGCCGGATTTTGGTCAGCAAGGCGTCGACACCCGCGGTGAGCTTGGCCACGCCGTCCGGAGTCGCCAGATCCACGTCCGCACAGGTCTCGTACAAGGGGTTGATGAGCCAAGGGTCGATGCCGATCAGCTTGCCAAAGCGCTTGGCGATTTCTTCGTAGCACTGAAAATGTTTGCTCTTGCGCCGCGTTGTCCAGCTGGCGTGCAAGGGCGGGAGCAGATATTGCTGGTGCAAGTCTTCCAGGATGCCGGGGATGCCCGCGTGCAAATCGTTGTTCAGCAAAATCGTGCAGGGGTCAAAGTCTTTGACGCCAATGCGGCCTTTGCTGCGAACCACCGGCTCCAGCAAAATCGACTCACCACCGGGCAACACGATCTCAGTGGCTTTTTTCACCTCGGGGCTGATGGAGCCAATGCGCACATTGAGCCCGGCCATATGGAATATCCGGCGCAACTGCGCCAGGTTGCTCATGTAAAAAGTGTTGTTTGGCTTGTGCTCGGGAATGATCAGCAGGTTGCGCGCCTCGGGGCAGATTTTTTCAATGGCCACCATGGCCGCCTGCACCGCCAGCGGCAGCATGGCCGGTGTCAGGTTGTTCCAGCCACTGGGATAAAAGTCGGTGTCCACGGGCGCCAGCTTGAAGCCCGCATTGCGCACATCCACCGAGGCATAAAACGGTGGTGTGTGCTCCATCCACTCCAGCCGGAACCAGCGCTCAATGGCAGGCATGGTGTCGAGCACGCGCTGCTCCAGCTCGTTGATGGGGCCAGTCAGTGCAGTGACGAGGTGGGGGACCATTCAGAGTCAGCCTTGGTAAATAGGGGTTGAAGCAAGAAAAAAAGAAGGCGCGGCGTCGTGTTACGGCTATTTACTAGTCAAAATCATTTTTGTTTTGAAAATGCCAATAGAAATCCAAAAACACGATGCAGTCTGCCCGGTACATGGGGTGCATTCGCCATAAAAAAAGTACCAGGAAGAAAAAGACATGACGCCTCTGGCAACATTTTTGTCCGACTGCGCCGCAGTGCACCGTAGCGCGGGTGGAACCAAGGAAACATCTTATTACACGGCTGTTAACAATTTACTCGACAGCGTAGGCGCACAGCTCAAGCCCAAGGTGCTTTGTGTGATGCAACTCAAAGACTTGGGCGCAGGCAACCCGGACGGCGGACTTTTCACGGCCGAACAGTTTGACCGGCGCCACAGCGCCGTCAAAGACCTGGCCATGCCTGCGCGCGGCGTGATTGAAATCAAGAGCCCCGCTGAGGCGGTTGACGACACCGCCACCAGTGCCCAGGTCGCCAAATACTGGAATCGCTACAAACTGGTGCTGGTCACCAATTTACGCGACTGGCAGCTTGTGGGTCAGCGCCAGGGCAAACGGGTGTTTCTGGAACGCTTCACTTTGGCCGACAACGAAACCCAGTTTTGGAACGAGCTTGCAGCCCATCCAAGCAAGGCCCAGCAGCTGCATGGCCAGGCCTTCCACGACTTTTTGCAGCGGGTACTGCAGCACAACGCGCCGCTCAGCGACCCCAAAGACCTGGCGGCTCTCTTGGCCAGCTACGCCCGTGAAGCCCGTTACCGGGTGGAGAACGCCAGCGAGCAGGCCTCTAAGCAACTCGCGAGCCTGCAAAGCAGCCTTGAAAAGTCTCTTGGCGTGCGCTTCACCGCCGCCGAAGGAGCCCACTTTTTCCGTTCCACGCTGGTACAAACCTTGTTTTATGGCGTGTTCTCTGCGTGGGTATTGCGCCATGAAGACGCCTCGGGCTCCGACGGTGACGCAAACTTTGACTGGAAAAGCGCCGCCCACAGCCTCAACGTGCCCATGATCGCCGCACTCTTTGGGCAACTCTCACAACCCGCCAAGCTCAAAGCCCTCAAGCTCACCGACGTTTTGGACTGGACGGCCGATGCCTTGAACCGCGTGGACACTGCCTCCTTTTTTAAGGCGTTCGAGACCACGCGCTCCATCCAGTACTTTTACGAACCCTTCTTAGCCGCCTTTGACCCCGAACTGCGCAAAAAGCTCGGCGTTTGGTACACCCCCGAAGAAATCGTGCGCTACCAGGTGGCACGGGTGGACCAGGTGCTGCAAAGCGAGCTCGGTCTGCGCGACGGTCTGGCCGACCCCAAGGTCGTGGTCCTTGACCCTTGCTGTGGCACCGGTGCCTATTTGGTCGAAGTATTGCGCCTGATTGGTGAAAAGCTGAAGCGCCAGGGCGCCGACGCACTGGTGGCGCACCAGCTCAAAGAAGCGGCTCTCACCCGACTTTTTGGCTTTGAGCTGCTGCCTGCGCCTTACGTGGTGGCGCATTTGCAGCTGGGCCTGCTGCTGCGCCAGTGGGGTGCGCCCCTGGGCCAGCGGGCCGACGGCAGCGAGGAGCGCGCCGGGGTGTACCTGACGAATGCGCTAACGGGCTGGGAGCCGCCCAAAGAGCCGAAAAACGAGGTACTTCCTTTTCCGGAGTTTGACCAGGAGCGCGACGCCGCCGACCACATCAAACGCGACCAGAAAATCATCGTCATTCTGGGCAACCCGCCGTATGACGCTTTTGGTGGCGTGGCGCTGGGCGAAGAGCACGACCTGGTGGCACCCTACAAAGCGGGCCTGGTCAAAGACTGGGGTATCAAAAAGTTCAACCTCGACGATCTGTATGTGCGCTTCTTCCGATTGGCCGAACGCCGCATTGCCGAAAAAGGCGGCGGCCGGGGGGTGGTGAGCTTTATCAG
>CANBQX010000065.1 GCA_947371775.1 Comamonadaceae bacterium | reverse complement strand
GCGGGCTTTGCCCGGGTGCGCCATTCGCAGGAAGTGGATGTGACGCATGGACGCATCTTGTACCTGGAGGATGTGAGCGTCAGCTTTGATGGCTTCAAAGCCATTAACAAGCTGTCGCTGGACATTGCGCCGGGCGAGCTGCGCTGCATCATTGGCCCCAACGGTGCGGGCAAGACGACGATGATGGACATCATCACCGGCAAAACCCGGCCCGATTCGGGCACCGTGTTTTTTGGCAGCACGATTGATCTGCTGCGCCACAGCGAGCCCGAAATCGCGCAACTGGGCATAGGCCGCAAGTTCCAGAAGCCCACGGTATTTGAGCAGCTCAGCGTGTATGAAAACCTGGAGTTGGCCCTCAAGACCCACAAGGGCGTGCGGGCCTCCGTATTCTTCAAACGCAACACCGAGCAAGCCGATCGTTTGATTGAAGTGCTGCACACCATCCATTTGCAAGACAGCCTCAACCGCCAAGCCGGGCTGCTCAGCCATGGGCAAAAGCAGTGGCTCGAAATTGGCATGCTGCTGATGCAAGACCCCAAGTTGCTGTTGCTCGACGAGCCGGTGGCCGGCATGACCGACCAGGAAACCGAACGCACGGCCGAGTTGTTTTTAAGCCTCAAGGGCAAGCACTCGCTGGTGGTGGTGGAGCATGACATGGCGTTCATCAAAGCCATCTCCGACACCGTAACCGTGCTGTGCGAAGGTTCGGTGCTGGCGCAAGGGCCGCTGTCCCAGGTGCAGGCCGATGAGCGGGTGATTGAAGTTTATTTAGGACGGTAGCAGTATGAGTTTGGTAGTCCAAGGCATCAACCAGTACTACGGCGGTTCGCACATCCTGCGCGACGTGAGTCTGGAGGCAAGGCCCGGCAAAGTGACCGTGGTGTTGGGCCGCAATGGCGTAGGCAAAACCACCTTGCTCAAATCCCTGATGGGCCTGGTGCCGATCAAGACTGGCACCATCACGCTCGATGGTGTGGCTTTGCAGGGTGCCACACCCTACGAGCGCGCACGCGCGGGTGTGGGCTATGTGCCCCAAGGCCGCGAGATTTTCGGGCGTCTCACAGTGCAAGAAAACCTGACCATGGGTTTGGCGGGCAAGCCGGCATCTACACCGATGCCGCAGGAGCTGTTTGAGTGGTTTCCGGTGCTGCACGAGATGCGGCACCGCCGGGGTGGCGATTTGTCCGGCGGCCAACAGCAGCAGCTCGCCATTGCGCGCGCTTTGGCCGCAGGCCCCAAGGTGCTGGTGCTCGATGAACCCACTGAAGGCATTCAGCCCAGCATCATCAAAGACATAGGGCGGGTGATCCGCATGCTGGCCGACAAAGGGTCCATGGCCATTGTGCTGGTCGAGCAGTACTACGACTTTGCCCGTGAGCTGGCCGACGACTACGTGGTGATGGAGCGCGGTTCGGTGTTGGCGCGCGGGCGTGGCGCCAATATGGAGATCGACGGCGTGCGAGAACTGGTCGCGATTTAAGAGGCGGTGCCGACCTACATCGCCCAAATGCGCGGTGTGGTGGCAGGTAGCTTCCACACAGCTGCGCGCCAGGCCAGGCGCACCTGGCGCAACAGAGCCATCACCGATTCCACTTGCGGTGCCATGGCGCGGACAACAACGGTTTGGGGGTTCGGACTGGTGGCTCCCGCATGGGCGGCCAAGCCGCTGGCCGCGATCACCTCGCGCGCCGAGTCCAAGGCCATGTCCTTGGCAGTGCGCTCCATGGGCTTGCCACTCACCAAATACAACGTGGCCCAGCAGCGCATGCCCACAAGCGCGGCCGGGCTGTTGAGCAGCAGCGCATCTTGCGCGTCCACCCGCCCGCGTTCCAGCCACACACCCGGCAATTCCAGATGCTGTTGCACAAAGCCTTGCTCAAATGGCAGATTGGCATGCGGCAGGCCCAGGGCGGTCACATCCCAGCCCATGACCTGGGCCTGCGGATCAAGTGTCATGGTCAGGTGGTTCTCGGCGCGGCAGCCGCTGTAGCAAATGGTCTCTAAAGGCAGCCATTCCAAACGCGCATCCCCTTCCAGCGTGATGCTGGTGCGCTGCAGAGCCAGCGGCCCCTCACTGCGGTAAAAGCGCGTGGCCCCCGGCGTGGTGACCAGCCCGTGGGTGCCCGGGGCCGCACGCAGGGCAATTTCCAGCGTGTCGCCGCCCACCAGGCCACCGGGGGGGTGCACCAGCACGTTGTGGCAGACCGCATCCCCTTCGGGGTACAGGCTTTGCAAAATCCGCAGGGGCCCGATGTGCGCGTGGCGCGCTACCGTGCGCGCGTCATGCCGTTCGTAATCGAGTTGAAGCTTGGCGTGCCAGGACATCGGTGGAGCGTATCCGCAATCTCCTACTTATGTCCCTGAATCTGTTGCCAAAGTGCCATTTCCCGGGGGGTCAGCGCTTCGCTTTCAACGGCCAGCTCTTTGAACTTTTCGGCGTCGGTCAGCATGGCCAGTTGCCGGATTTGGCTCAGCAGGGACTTGTAGTGCTCCAACGCAAATTCGGGCCGCTCCGCAATTTTGTTGATGGGAAGCTGGGTGAACTTTTTCTCCTCTGCCATTTCTGCCTGAATCTGAGAAATCAGTGCATTGACCTCTTCTTCGCTCAGGTGAAGTCGGTTGGCTTCGTGGCGAATGATGTCGACCTCTTCGGCGTCAATCTTGCCGTCTTTCATCATCTCGTACAGCTCGCGCTTGAGGGCCTCGCGTTCCTTGATCAGCTCGTCGCTAAACGCAGAGGACAACAAAGCCGCTGGAATCGCAAAAATACCGATACCAATGAACGCCAGTACCACGGTCATGAATCGGCCCGGGCCGGTAATGGGCGAAATGTCTCCATAGCCCACCGACGCCAGCGTCACCACCGCCCAGTAGATCGAGGTCGGAATATTTTCAAACTTATCAGGCTGTGCGTCGTGTTCAAACAGATAGCCGAGAGACGCCGTCAGAATCACCATCAGCACCATGATGAAGGCTGCGCCGCTGATGACAGGCCATTCGCGTTTGATCACTCGACCCAAAATGGCCGTGGCGTCATTACCGCGCGTGAGCTTGAGCAGACGCGAGAGTCGGAACACCCGCAAAAAGCGCAGATCCAGCAGGTGGTGCAGAAACACTTCCAAGAAGAAGGGAAGGATCGCCAAGAAGTCGATGATGGTGGAAGGTACCAAGGCCTGCTTCACCCGACCGCTGACCGCACTCTTGTAGCCAGGCTCTTCCACGCAGGAATACATGCGCATGCAGTACTCCAAAGAAAAAACGCCCACGGCGACCGCGTCCAAGATGGCGAATTCCAGATTCAGCATGTACGACACGCTGTGCACCGACTCCATCACCACGGCCATCACGGAGACCAGCACAAACACGGCGATAAAACCGTCAAACAGCTCCTGCATCTTGCCGCCGTAGGGGCTGACAAAAACCAGAGCATGAACGCGTTGGCGGAAGGTGCGCCCCGCGTTGTCCTGCACAAACTGTTTATAGGCGGGAATGACGATGCGAAACAGCTTGAGCATCCGCAGCAGCCGCAAGAACCGCAATACGCGCAAGTCCACCGGAATGAACGCTTGCAAATAGAAGGGCGCAACCGCCAAAAAGTCAATCACCGCAAACGGACTGGACACATAGGCCAGTCGCGCATATTTCTTGGCCTGAAACTCGTGGTCCTCCGGCGCTAGATAGAAGCGCACAAAGTATTCGACCGTAAAAATTGCGACTGAAAAAACGTCAAACCAGTGGAACCAGTGCTTGTAGGGTTCGTAGACGGCGGGCACGTGCTCAAACAGCATCACACCCAGGTTCACCACGATCAGCATGCCAATCCATTTGTCCACGATCTTTTGCAGGTTGCCGTGGATATCGGGGTCTAACAGCCAAGCGTACAGCCATTTGCGCAGGGGCAGGTCCCGCGAAATCTTTGCGTGTTCGTCGTCACCCGCCATCAAGGCTTTGGCGTCGATTTCCTTGAGTGAGATGTAGATCTTGTTTTCCATGACAGGCCTCAGAAGTCGAACTCAGCAATTTTGACGGCGTAAGAACCTTTGTCGCAAATGGCAAGACGCAGTTGCATCTTCTCGCCAATGACATCGGTTTCCACCAGCGGCGAGTTCACAAAGGGAACCGATGAGCCTGCCGGGGTTGCCACCAGCTTCTCGATCGCAATCGCACCAGGCAATTCGCTGTCGGTCGGAACACATGCCGCGACAAAACGGGGGCGCTCATTGGTGAACGGGTTGCGCATTTTTTCGAACTCTGGCAATGCGAACATTTTTTCCATGCAAGCGCCCCAAGTGCTTCCTGTGGGTGCCGCGGGTTTGTCTTTTTCTGCCTCGCCGGCTTTGGCGGAATGTTCTTGCGCCATCCCCAGCGCCGATTCATCCAGTGCCTCTGGGGCCGCTGCTGCCGCGTGCTCCGCCGCAGCGGGTTTGGTGCCACCGGCACAGGCTGCCAAGTCGAATTCCGGCGTGAAGCGCTTGGTGCCCACTTCTGTCAACCAGGTCACCAATTCTTCGCCATTGCGCTTGGATTCTTCGGTTTTCATGGCTTCTTCAAACGAAAGAATGCCAATCCAAATGACGGAGGCCAAGACGGTCAGCATGATGCCGATGAACACGTAGTCGGCGACAACGAGTTTGAGCCTTTCTGGCGCAGGGCTCGGGTTGATGGATGCTTCCATAGGATTTCCGAAGTAGAGGCTAGAGATAAATCGCCTTATTCGATATAAAAGGCGGTTTTGCGACAAATCTATGATATTCGCAAAACGCGACATTTATATGCCGGCAAACTGCATTCGCGCCGGCCATCCCCGTTTAAGCGCCCTGAGAGCCCCGGTGCGCCCAGCCTGTGGTGCGCTTTTCAATCCAGCTAAATAGCTCGTACATGGCCATGGCCATGGCACCCACCACCAGCAAGCCCGCAAAAGCCAAACCCATTTGCATCGCAGAGCCTGCCGAGATCAGCAGGTAGCCAATGCCTTCGTTCGCGGCCGTCATCTCCGACACCGTCGTACCGACAAAGGCCAAGGTAATGGCAACTTTGAGTGAGCCGTAGAAGTAGGGCATGGACCGCGGCAGCCCCACCTTGACCAGAACATCCCAACGTTTGGCACCCAGCACGCGCAGCACGTCTTCCAGCTCAGGCTCTAAGGTGGCCAGGCCCGTGGCGATATTCACCATGATCGGAAAAAAGCTGATCAAAAACGCCGTCAATATCGCCGGGCCTGCGCCAATGCCAAACCACACCACCAAAATCGGCACAAAAGCCGCCTTGGGCAAAGCGTTGAATGCGGTCATGAGCGGATACACCGCCGCATAGGCCAAGCGCGAGCTGCCAATCACAAAGCCCAGCAGCACGCCCACCACAATCGCAATTCCAAAACCCACCATGGTCACCCAGAAGGTGCGCCAGGCGTGTCCGCCTATCAACGCTTTGTATTCCCAAAACTGATTGCCGATGCGCGCAGGGCTGGGGAATATGAACTCCGACACGTCAAACGCGCTGCACAGCCCCTGCCACAGCAGCAGCATGGTGACCAGCAGCACCCACGGCGACCAGGTTTCTAGTTGTTTCTGGGTCATGCTGCGCTCCCGGTGATGGTGTTGGCAGGTGTTTGGCGGCTGGCTCCGATATGGCCGCGTAGCTCGTGCACGATGTCGGTGAATTCAGGGGTGTAAGTCATTTCCAGATCGCGTGGTCGTGGTAGATCAATCTCGCGCTTCACCACAAACCGGCCTGGGCTTTTGCTCATCACGTACACGGTATCTGCCAGGAAAACCGATTCCCGCAAGTCATGCGTCACCAGAATGACGTTGAACTGCTGTTCGGTCCACAAGTCGCGCAAGATGCACCACAGGTCCTCGCGCGTGAAAGCGTCCAGTGCGCCAAAGGGCTCGTCCAACAAAAGCATTTTGGGTTCATGGATCAAGGCGCGGCAAATGCTGGCGCGCTGTTGCATGCCGCCTGAGAGTTGCCAGGGAAACTTGTCCTCGTAGCCGCCCAAGCCGACTTTTTGCAGCAAGGCGCGCGCACGTTGCTCGTACTCTTTGCGCTGGGCTTTGAAGTTGCTGCGAAAGGGCTCGACAATTTCCAGCGGCAACAAGACGTTGTCTACCGTCGTTCGCCAGGGCAGCAAGGACGGTGCTTGGAAGGACATGCCGGAAATCTTGAGCGGCCCGGTTACCGGCGCGCCGTCAATCACGATGCGCCCCTTGGACGGCATCTTCAGGCCGGTGGCCAGTTTCATGAAGGTGGACTTGCCGCAGCCCGAAGGTCCCACGATGGCGATGAACTCGCCCTGGCGCACCTTCAGGTCGATCGCCTCCACCGCAAAGTGGTTTTGCGCCTGCAATTCGGCGTTGTAGGCCAGCCAGACGTCTTGAAAATCAACAAACCAGCCGGACTCGGGTGCGTTCATGGTGCTGTTCCGCCGGACTTACTTCTTGGGCAACACGTTGAGCTCGGCCTTGGAGGGCAAAAAGCTCGGGTTCCAGACGGCATCGGGGTTGATACGGGTTTTGGTATTGAACGCGTCAGACACCTGCGAGGCCATCAAGGCCAGGCGCGGGCCGGTGGCTTGGCCAAACCCTTCGACCCGCGCGTTGGGACTGTTGATGGCGCTGTCAATGGCCAGTTGCAGGCGGCGTGTTTCCAGTTCCACATTGATGATGCCGTCACGCGCTTTGACGTCTGCGACCGCTGCCGATGGGTTGGCAATGACGTCTTTCACGCCCTTGGCAAAGGCGGACAAAAACGCTTTGATAGCGGCCGGGTTTTCTTTGATGAGTTTGGGCGACACGATGATGGCGTTGCCATACAGCTTCACGCCGTAGTTCGGGTAGGGCAGCACCACCACGTCGTCGGCCTTCACGCCACGCGCTTCCAGGTTCAGCAGGGAAGTGAAGGTGAATCCGGTGATGGCATCCACATCGCCGCGCACCAGCATGGTTTCCCGCAAGGGCGGGTCCATGGCGATCCATTGCACGCCGTTGACCGCATTGGCTTTGGCGAAAATGGGGAAGGCCCGGCGGCCTGCGTCAAACACGGGCGCGCCCAGCTTTTTGCCGCTCAGGTCTGCGGGGGTCTTGATGCCAGACTTCTTCAAGGCCATGACTGAGGCGGGCGTGTCGTTGTAGACCATCATCACGGCCACCGGCTTGTTCGGTGCATCTGGGTTGTTGGCATGGAACTCCATGAGGGCTGCCAAATCGGCAAAGCCGATGTCATAAGCGCCCGAGGCCACCCGGGTCACCGTGCCACCGGAGCCGTTGCCCGCATCGATGCTCACGTCCAGCTTGGCGTCCTTGAAGTAGCCCTTGGCCGCAGGCGTCAAAAACAAGGCCGCCGGGCCTTCAAAGCGCCAATCCAACTGAAACTTCAATGCCGTGGTCTGGGCCCAGGCCAGGTGGGTGCAACAAGCGGCACAAGCGACAGTCAGCGTGCGGAGAAAGAAGCGTTTTTGCATGGAGGTCCCTGCGTGAAGGTTGGAATGGAGTCGCCGATGAGGTTAGCAACTTTAATGCCGTATCCCAGGGCTACTCTGCAAAAAATATGCGCTTTACACTGTAGATCGGATGTAAGCAATGAACGACCAAGGAGATGCGCTATGGGCCTGAGTACCCACGTTTTGGACACCATGCACGGCACCCCGGCAGCGGGTATGGGAGTGGCGCTTTACACCACGGGCGGCGATGGCAGTGCCAGCTTGGTTAAGCGCTTGGTGCTCAACGCCGATGGGCGCAATCCGGATGGACTCTTGTACGACACCCAAAGCCTGCAAAAAGGCAGCTACCGATTGGTGTTTGACGTGGCGGGCTACTTTCGCGCGCGCGGCGTGGAACTCCCGGAGCCACCGTTTTTGAACCAGGTCAGCTTGGATTTCGGTATTGCCGACGTGAGCCAGCATTACCACGTGCCACTGTTGGTTAGCCCGTGGAGCTACTCCACGTACCGGGGCTCTTAAGCCTTGGCCTCCGCCTCTCGCCTACAACTGGCCTTCGGACAAGGTGTCGAGCTGAAAGCGCCCGGTTTTGTGCCACAGCCAGGTGTCGGTGTAGGTCACGCCGCCCATGCGCACCGGTGCAGGGTAGGGCGCGGCCGCACGCACCGATCGCTCAATTTCGGCCATGACCTCGGGTGCGTGCTGGGGCGCGCGCATCCAGCGCACCTCGGTGACGGCACCCTGGCGGTCAATGTCCACCTGCAATACGCCCACGGCGTGCAACAGAGGGGGCAATTTGCCCTGGTAGATGCGGTCCTGCAGGCGCTGGTACAGGTGGGCGGCAGCGTCACGTCGGTAGTCTTTGGGGGTACCGGCTTGCGAAACCAGTTTTGGCAGCGCGACTGCCGGTTCTGGCGCTTTGGCCATCACCGGTGGGGGGGCGACGGGCAAGGGGATCACAGCGACTGGCGCAGGCGCTGCTTGCACCACCACGGGCACAGGTTTGGTGGCGCAGCCTGCGACGATGGCGGCCAGCGAGAGCATGCCCAAGTCTCTGGCTACGCGCAGCCCATTCGCTGCAAAGAGCACAAATTTCATGCACTGTCTCCAATCCAGAGTAAGGACCGGCGCCGCAATAGGCCGGTGCGGGGACGGTAATGCAGCGCTTAGCTACGCTTTTTTTATCGCAACTGGCGCACAGTAACGCCATTTTGGTGCGGGTGCAAGCAACGCAAGGTTCGGTGCCGCGCGAGCCGGGTGCCTGGATGGCGGTTTTCGAGGGTTCCACCGTGGCCACCGTGGGGGGCGGGCGGCTGGAGTTGGACGCGATAGTCCATGGCCGCGCGCTCTTGCGTGACTCGACACTCGCGCGGGTGCAGCACTATGCGCTTGGGCCCAGCCTGGGGCAGTGCTGCGGCGGCCAGGTGAGCTTGTCGTTCACACCGGTTTCCAAGGGCGATATTCCTGCTTTGGAGCTGCAATTGCGCCCAAGCACCGTGCCCGTGGCCCTGTTTGGCAGCGGCCATGTGGGTGCGGCGCTGGTGCAAGTGCTGGGCCTCTTGCCGGTTGACCTAACTTGGATTGACAGCCGCGACCAGGACTTCCCCAGCGATGTGCCCGCCAACGTGCGCTGCGAGCATTCCAACCCCGTGCAAGGCGCGGTGGCCGAGCTGGCAGCCGGCTCCCGCGTGCTGGTAATGAGCTTCAGTCATGCCGAAGACCTGGACATCGTGCAGGCCTGCCTGTTGCGCCAGCGTGCCCAAGGTGACCTGCCCTTCATCGGCCTGATTGGCAGCAAAACCAAATGGGCCACCTTTCGCCACCGCCTGGAGGCCAAAGGCTTCACCGACGCCGAGTTGGCCCATGTGACCTGCCCCATCGGCGTGCCGGGCATCGACGACAAGCGCCCGGAGGTGATTGCGGTGGCGGTGGCTGCGCAGTTGCTGCAGGTGGCCGGTGGCAAGTCGCCACGCTAAAAACGACAACTAAAATTTCCCCACGGAGGATCCCCATGGAAACGTATTTGCTGGATTGGGCCAACTTGCTGCTGCGCTGGGCGCACGTGGTGACCGCCATTGCCTGGGTGGGATCGTCTTTTTACTTTGTCTTTCTGGACAGCAGCCTCACCCCGCCCGTGGATGAAGACCTGAAGCGCCAGGGCGTCAGCGGCGAGCTGTGGGCGGTGCATGGCGGGGGCTTCTACCACCCGGTCAAGTTTGCGGTGCGCCCGCCCGAACTGCCCAGCCATTTGCACTGGTTCTATTGGGAAAGCTACAGCACCTGGCTCACGGGTTTTTCCTTGTTCACCATTTCTTACCTTTGGAGCGCAGGCACCTATTTGGTCGACAAGTCGGTGATGGACTGGTCGCCCCATGCCGCGGTGGCGGTCGCGCTGGGTTTTTTGGTGGTGTTCTGGCTGGCCTATGACGCAGTGTGCCGTGTGTTCGGGCAGCGCGAGGGCGGCGACCGGATCGTGGGTGCTCTCGTGGCCGTGCTGGTGTGTGCAGCAGCGTGGTTGGCCTGCCATTGGTTTGCCGGACGGGCCGCCTTTTTGCTGGTGGGCGCCATGATCGCCACCAGCATGAGCGCCAATGTATTTTTCTGGATCATCCCCGGCCAAAAAACGGTGGTGCAGAGCATTCGGGCCAACCAGCCGGTGGATCCCATCCACGGCAAACGCGGCAAACAACGCAGCGTGCACAACACCTATTTCACGCTGCCGGTGCTGTTTGCCATGCTCAGCAACCACTACAGCTTTACCTACAGCAACGCCCACAACTGGCTGGTGCTGATTGCCATGATGGCCGCCGGTGCCGCGATTCGCCAGTTTTTCGTGCTGCGCCATGGCTTCAAGCTGGGTCGCAATCCGCACCCCTGGCCCTATGCTGCCGCCGGCGTGGTGGCAATTGTGGGTGTGGTGCTGGCGCTGGCGCCTGCGCCGCGCGCGCCTGCGGACGCGCAGTTAGCCGGGCCGGTGACGTATGCCGAGGTGCAGCCCATCCTCGCGCAGCGCTGCTACCCCTGCCATGGCGCGCAGGTGCAAATGAAAAATGTGCGGCTGGATTCCCCCGAGCAATTGGCGGTGCACGCCCAAGGGCTGTACCAGCAGGCGGTTGTCACCCGCGTCATGCCCATGAACAACGCCACACAGATCACCGACGCCGAGCGCGACACCCTCAA
>CANBQX010000064.1 GCA_947371775.1 Comamonadaceae bacterium | reverse complement strand
TGTGGAGGAAGGCGGCGTTCCAGGGCAAGTCGGCGTTGCTGCTGAGCGCCGCCCAGTCCCAGCGGTAGGCGTTGGCATCCAGCAGCGCACTGCTCCAGGGCAGGGCCGGGTTGGCACTGAGGGCGCGCCAGTTCCAGCGATCCGCGTGGTGCTCCAAGAGCTCGGCGTTCCAGGGCAGGCTGGGGTTTTTGCTCAAGGCGTCCCAGTCCCATAGACCCGCATGCTGGGCGATCATCTCCGGCGTCCAGGCCAGCGCGCGGCTGGCGCTCAGGCGCTTCCAGTCCCAGACCGATGCAAACGCGGCAATGGGGTCGGCGCTCAGCGGGAAATGGTGGTGCAGACACTGAACAAACAAACGCGGCTGTTCGCGAAAAAACGACAGCACATGGGCCTCTTGCAGCAGCGCCAGCGCGCCCGAAGCCGCATCCAAGCGGTCCCGGGTGCCAAGGCTCAGTGTGGTGGCCGATGGGTTCTGGACGACGATATCGTTCATGGCGCGCCACCTGGGCGATCGCTTTGCGTCAGCGTGGGTGATCCCAGTGCCTGGGCGTAGCGCTCCAGCTCGGCCTGAAGGTAGCGCGCCTGCTGGCCAAACCACACCGCCCAGTTGCTCTGGGTACTCAGCGTCTGCCAGGTGGGGCTGCGCAAAATGGCCGCGCGATCCCGCAGGTGCTGATCCAGGCGCGCTTTGAGCGCTGCGGCTTGGCGTTGGGCCGCAGACGATCCGCCGCTACCGGAGCTTGCTGCGTTGGCGCTCACCGCAGGCCCGGCGCTGACCTGCAGCGCCAAGGCCTGCAAGGCAGCGAGGTCGTTGTTCTCGTAGCCCGCTTGCAGCAATTGGAACAGGGCTTGGGCTTCGTCTTTGCCCTCGTCATCGACCCGGTCGGGGTGCAGGCGCATGGCGAGTTTGCGGTAGAGCTGCTTCATCTGCGCCTGGGCTTGAGGGTCCAGCGGGGCCGCCGGGGCAGGCTTGGCGCTTTGGGCCTGGGTGTAACGGTCAAACTGCTCTTGTGCTTGTTCAGCCTGGGTGCGCGTCTGATCGCTGCCCGACTCGGCGTGCAACTGCCGCAGGTGCTGGCGCTTGGCGTCCAGGCATTCCCGCAGCAGGGGGCCGATGGCTTGGTCCTGTGCCTGGTCAAACGCGTTGAGCGTGCGGTGCATCTCGGCAATGTCCGCCTGCAAGGCCAGGGTGTGTGCTTGCAGCAAGTCGGTCTGCCATGGCGGGGCCCAGTGCAGCGGGTCGTCGTAGGTGGCGAGTGTGCCGTCCGCTGGCGCGACCAGGGGTGGGGCCTCGCCGACCGCGCTCGCCTGGGATTGCGCGTAGCTTGCCGCCCACTGCGCCAGACCCCTTTGGCAGGCCTCGGCCACCGCAGTATCGGTCTGCAAGAGCAGGCCCGCAAACTGGGCGTCGGACACGGTTTTGAGCGATGCGAGCGCGCCGCTGACCACCGACTGGGCGTCGATCACGCACACCGAGGTGTGTAGCTGAGGCGCGCCCGGGCGCAGCCGGTGCAGCGTGGCGCCCAGAGCCGTTAGGCGCTCCCAGGCAATGCCTGACGCCTGGTCTTGAGGCTCACCCGAGACCACCAGGGTCACGGCCAGCCCTCTGCGGCTGCAGCCCAGCAGCAGGTCAAAGAGCGGCCGCCCACAGGCCCCACGCAGGCCGCACACCACGTGCTGTTGCGCGCTGGCGAACTGGTGCGCCAGCATGGCGTGCGCATCAGAAAAGTGAAGGGACTCAACAAGGTCGGTCATGGCAATGGAAGGTGACCAGCGCGCAGCGCCTGGTACTTGAGAGGCCTGGCGGCTAATCAAAGTCCTTGAAGTTGCTGCGCTGGCAGGCCCGCGCCATGTCCTGGGCTTCGGCAATTTGGGCAGGCGTCATTTGCTGGGCCACAAAGTCCCGTCCGTAGGCCGCTACGGCATGTCCGCCAACGGCGCCCAGGTTGAACCACATGTGGGCCCGCACATAGTCTTGCAGCACGCCCGCGCCATTGGCATAGAGCCAACCCAAAGCCGCTTGTCCGTCGGCATGCCCTTGTGCCGCTGCACGCCGGTAATTGACCAGCGCCTGGGCGAAATTGGGAGGGGTCGCCGCTTGTTGCAGGGCACCCAGATCGAATTGGGCTTGGGCGTCGCCCTGGTCTGCCGCCAGCTGAAACCACTGCATGGCGACCTCGGCACTGCCAATCGTGCCTTGGCCATTGGCAATCATCACCCCCAGGTTGTACTGGGCTTGTGCGTCGCCCTGGTCTGCGGCCAATTGGTACCAGGCCAAGGCCAGGGCGTCGTCGCGCTCTACATCCTGGCCGGTGGAATACATCAGCCCCAGGTTGTACTGGGCCGCAGCGTCGCCTTGCTTGGCGGCGGCGCGGTACCAGTGCACGGCTTGTTCCGGGTTTTTGGCTGTGCCTTGGCCCAGGCTGTACATCACGCCCAGGTTGTACTGGGCGGCGGCGTCGCCTGCGTTGGCGGCCAGGGTGTACCACTGCACCGCACGCTCGGCATTGACAGGCACGTCCTGCCCCATGGAAAACAAAAAGCCCAAATTGAACTGCGCATGCACATGGCCTTGCTCTGCGGCCAGGGTGTACCAATGCTGGGCCTTGGAGACGTCACGCGGTACGCCATGGCCGTTGGCATACATCACGCCCAATCCATATTGCGCTGCCGGGTCGCCTTGGGCGGCACTTTCCTCGTAACAGGCTTGTGCGAGAAGAAAGTCTTTTTCCACGCCCTGGCCGTTGGCGTACATCACACCGAGGTTGCTGCGGGCGGTGGTGTCGCCTTGTTCGGCCGCGCTCTGGTACCAGTGCAAGGCCTGGGCGTAGTCCACCTCGCCGCCCTGACCATTGGCGTAGAGCGCCGCCAGGTTGGATTGGGCGTAGGGCAAGCCTTGCTCGGCGGCCGCGCCATACCACTTGCGGGCCTGCACAAAATCCTGCTCCACCCCTTGGCCATGGGCATACATCACGGCCAAATTGGATTGGGCTTGCGCTGCGCCGCGCTCGGCAGCCTGTTGGTAGCACTCCAGTGCTTTGGCAAAGTCTTGGGGCACACCCTGCCCATTGGCGTACATCAGGCCCAAATTGTTGAGCGCTGCGAGTTGGAGATCGGGTGCGTTGTCGGTCACGGGCGCGGGTTGGATAGCCCGTCGATTATGCCGCCGGCACGCCCATTCCCAGGCATCGACGTGAAATGAACGAATTAGGCAATTTTGTCAAATTTCACAAAAAAATGTAAAAAACACCTCTGTACTGTCCGATAAATGACACTTTTCTGATGATAATGAATTTTGCTTTTTTCTTGCGCTGATTGACCCCAACTCCATGTCCAGAACCCCGTTAAGTTTCGTTGGCGAAAGCGATGCCATACGGGCCATCCGCGATTTGTTGCCCGTGGTGGCAGCGTCGAGTTCGACCGTGTTGATCACCGGTGAGAGCGGCACGGGCAAAGAGATTGTGGCGCGTTCACTGCACGATTTGTCGCACCGCGCCAACGCCAACTTTGTGCCGATCAATTGCGCCGCCATTCCCAAAGACTTGATTGAGAGCGAACTTTTTGGCCACCGCAAGGGCGCGTTCACGGGCGCGGTCACCGACCGGGTGGGGCGCTTTGAGTTGGCGCACAACGGTTCGATTTTTCTGGACGAAATTGGCGACCTGCCGCTGGAGTTGCAGGTCAAGTTGCTGCGGGTGTTGCAAGAGCGGGTGGTAGACCCGGTGGGCAGCACCAAGCCCGTTCCGGTGGATGTGCGTGTGATTGCCGCGACCCACCGCGACCTCGAAGCCGAAATCGCCGCCGGGCGCTTTCGCGAAGACTTGTATTACCGGCTCAATGTGCTGCCGCTCAACACGCCGCCTTTGCGCGAGCGGGCGTCGGACGTGCCGCTGCTCTTGAACTTTTTTGCCAAGCAGCACGCCGCCCATGGCGAAAAACCCATCACCTTCGCGCCCGACTTTGCCTATGCCTTGCAGGCCTACCCCTGGCCAGGCAATGTGCGCGAGCTGTCCAATTTGATTGACCGCTTCAGCACCTTGTTTTCAGGACAGTGTTTGCAGCTCAAGACGTTCTCATCGTCCTTGCTGCCCAAAGGCCTGGCGGCCTTCAAGACCCAGGCCGAAGCGGGCGAGTTGCCGGTGGTGGACCCGTCCATGCAAAGCACGTCTGGCGCTTGGGTGGATTCGCCGGGTACGGGTGGCATGTTTGATGAGCCTGCGGACGACGCCTCCGGCGAAGGCGCTCCCAACGCGGTCGAGCAAATGACCTTCATGTCCCAAGGCTTGCCGGTGCTGCCACCAGAAGGCCTTTCGCTCAAACACCGTTTGGCAGAAATCGAACGCGACCTGATTGCACAGGCGCTGAGCCGCACCAACGGCAACGTGTCGCAAACGGCACGCATCTTGAACGTGCAGCGCACCACGCTGATCGAAAAAATCCAGAAGTTCGGGCTGCGAGAAGGCTGAAAGCCTTCTCGTCACGCCTTCGCCACAGCGTTTAAGGCGTCTCTTTTCCTTGTGGCTGCGCGCGCGGGTATTGCACCAAAGTTTCTTTGGGTTTGGCGGGCGGTGCAGGCGGCGGCGGGGGTGCCACGGCCACGGGCTTGCTGGCCGCTTCGGCTGCTTTTTGCTGGCGCAATGCCGCTTCTACTTCTTTTCGCACAGCCGCTGGGTCGGGTTTTGGCGCTTGCGGCACGGTGCGCACTTGGGACGACAGCGCACTCAAGGCGGCGGACTGGGCTTGCAACTTGGCGTCCAGCGCCTGGATCATTTTTCCAAGGTCTTGCGCTTTGGGGTCCGCTGGCTTGGATGCTGTTTGCGCAGCTGCCTGCGCCATGGCAGTCACGACCTCGTCGAGCCGCGCATCGAGCTTGGCCTGGCCACCCACGATGGTGTCCTGGCGGGAGTTGATGTCGCGCAGCGTTTCGCCTGCGCCGGTGATCAGTTCCATGGTTTCGTTCATGGTGACGATGCGTTTGCCCACAGCCAGCAGCATTTCATCTGCCGCGGTGATGCGTGACTGCAGCCGGTAAGACATGAAGCCAAACAAGGTCATAGACGACAACATCAAGGCGCCAAAAGTGGCCAGCACCACGATGCCGTGAATGCGGGCTGACTGGTGCGCGGCGGTCATGGTGGCTGCAGCGCCGGTCAGGTGGGTCGTTGCGCCATGCATTTCACCGGCCGCTTTCGCCGCCATGCCTGCGGCGCGGTTGGCCAATTCGGCTGAGTCCAGCATGGCAGAGCGCATGGCCACCATATCGGCATCGTCTTCGGGTGGCTCTGCCAAATGGTCGTCGTGGCCATGGTGTTCAAGGTGGTCGTCGTGTTCGTGGTGAGCGCTGTGCTCAGCGTCGTCCACATGCACAGGCTCAGCCGCACTGATAAACCCCTGCGCGGACGGGTGGTCCAGCAAGGGGTCTGCGCGTTGGTCGGTGCTGCTGCCGGAATTGGGAGCCGCTTCAGGGGCTACCGCATCGACAGAGGTGTGGGACGCGGAAGCGTCTGCACCTGAAATGGCGTCAATGGCCTGGGCCTCTTCGGCAGAGAGTTTGGACGTGGTTTCATTCATAGCAGGTACCCGGTTGGCTATTTGGAATTGTCAGAATCATTAGCCTGCGCGCCCATGAGGGACTGCAGGTCTTCCAGCTGCGCCCGCACAGCGTCGTTTTCCACCTTGAGGTGGATCACGCGGGCGGGAAAGTTCATTTCTTGCATTTCGGTCTCGTACACTGGACGTTCGCGCGGGGCGGTTTGCTCTTGGCCAGCCTTTGCTGTGCGGTTGGAGCCAGACGCAGTGGACGGTTTGATGGCTTTGGAGGCGCGCTCTGAAGAAGCACTGGCCGCGATGGATTGTGAGGCCCGCTCAATGGCGTCGCCACGGGGCACTTTGACCATGTTGTCCGCACCCGCGGCACTGGAGGTCAGCACAATCTGGTGGGCATCGACTTCGATTTCCTGGCCCTGGGCAAATTTGTCGCGCACGTTCTGGCGCACTTCGGTGCCCACATTGGCCGACTTGCTTTTGGCCACATGGCTGCCTTCTGCCACTTCGACAGAGTGGGGTTTGCCACTGGGGATGAATTGGGGTTCGCTCATGGTGTCTAGGGTGCGAAATGGTCTTTCAAAGACCGTGCAGAACGAATTTGTGGATCGCGGGGTACGCCGGGGCTGGCCGCAAAGTTATTGGCTTCGGCCAATGACCCAAAAGGCCCGGTGACGACGGCAAATTGCAGTGCGGCCTGGCCATTGATGTAGGTGGCCACAATCCGCGCCCGGCGCAGGTTGTTGTGCGCTTGCATCCACAAGGTGGCCTCCGAGAAGCTGGGAACGATGGTGTGCTGAACCAGGAAGGTGCCTGCGGGCATTTGGCGCACCCAGGCCTGGCCGGCTTGGGCTTGGGCCGGGCTGGTAATGATCTCTTCTACTTCATTGACCGGCGCGGGCGCGCTTCGGGTCGCGACGATAGGCTCAGCCGCTTTGGGCGCAGACTGCACAGCAGTGCTGGCTCCAGCACCTACTGCGTTGGTAGCGCCCGCGGGCAACGCGGCAGATGCGGCACTGGACACCACAGCAGGCAGCGGCGCGCTGGTGCCCAAGGCGGGTGCAGAGGCGCTGGCCGCGGGGGCAGACGCTGCAGGCTTGGAAGCAGCCAGTCCCAGCAAGACGGCGGTTTGTTGGCTGCCATAGAGCATGACCACACCCAACCCACAGACCAGCAGCAAGCCCACGACACCACCCAGCCATAGCAGTGCTTTGCGCATGGAATGACGCACCTTGGGCGATTTTTCTGCTGGCTCTTGCGGCGCAGGGGGCGCGGGCTCTTCCACGGCAACGGCCGCGACCGCTGGCGGCTTGGCCACTGCAGCCGCAACCGGTGCAGCCGGGGCATACCACGGGGTGATTTTTTTGAGCAGCGCGCTCACCGCGCCCTCGCGCCCTTGGGCACGGGCTTGTTCCAGCAGCGCTTGCGATTGTTCTTCGCTGGGCGGCTCGATTTCCCAGTTCAGGATGCGCCGACCAAAAGAGGCCAAGAGGCGTTGCTTTTTGCTGGCCGTGGTGAGCAGCATGACCACGCGGATATTGGCCGCCGGGAAGTGCTGAACCAGGCGCGCCAGCAGCTGGATTTCATGGTCGGGCAGGGCCGACGCATCGTGAACCACCCAAATTTTGGGCGGCGCTACGGTGGCCTTGGAGCCCATGGCCTCTTCTATCGAGTAGGACTGCAGCACCTCGTTGAAGCGGTTGATCAAGGCCTCGGCGCTGGCGGGGAAGTAGACCTCCAAGGCCATGTGCGGCGCTGCTTCGCGCAAACGTGCGACCAGCAGCTTGCCGTAGTGGTCCAGGATCGCGTCATGGCTGCTGACCAGTGACAGGCTCATGTTGTCGTCGATCAAGGCGGCAACATAGCCTTCCAAGCGCATGCGGTCCGCGACGCGAAAAAAGAGGGGCTGCACGCCAGCGATGGCGTCTTCGCCATACGAGTTGAAATCGGTCATGCGGCGGCCTGCGGCGTGAGCTGTTTGCCATCGGCATCAAACAGCATGGTGGGAGGAATCTTGGGATTGGGTCGCGCCATGGGCTCTACGCCCGGCTGCACCTGCGCCAGGCTGAACACATAGGCAATCACCTGCGCCACGGCAAAGTACAGTGACTCAGGGATGGATTGGTCGAGTTCGGTGGTGAAGTACAGGGCACGGGCGAGTTGGGGTGCCTGGAAAATTTCAATGTGGTGGTTCTTGGCTTCTTCGCGGATACGGGCCGCCACAAAGTCGACGCCCTTGGCCAGCAGGATAGGCGCGCCGTCGGCGGTTGGGTCGTAGGACAGTGCGATGGCAAAGTGTTCCGGGTTGGTGATGATGACGTCGGCGTCTTTGACCTTTTGCATCATGCGCTGGGTGGCGACCTCACGCTGACGGCGGCGGATTTGGGCCTTGACCTCGGGGCGGCCTTCCATGTCTTTGTGCTCGTCTCGAATCTCTTGCTTGGACATGCGCATGCGCTTCATGAAGGAGTAGCGCTGGTAGGGGGCGTCAATCATGGCAATCAGCACCAGGCTCAAGGTGAGCCACAGGACGGACTCCGAAATCAAAGAGCCCGCAATCGCCAGCGCAGGCTCCAGCGCCATATTGCCCAGTGCCATGAGTTCGGCGAAGTGCCGGTCCAGCATCATCAAGAGCACCACGGCAATCAAGGTGAACTTCAATACCGACTTGAGCAGCTCGACGACTGCGTTGCCACCAAACATGCGCGCAATGCCCGCCACCGGGTTGAGCTTGGACAGCTTGGGCATGATGGCATCCCAAGAAAACAAAAATCCACCGGTGGCACCGGAGGCCAGGATGGCGACCACCATGGTCACCAGCATCAGTGGCAGTACCAGCAAAAAGGCGTGACTGGCCTGAATCGCAAAGGCGGTGGGCAGCAGTGCGGGCGTATCCAAAAACTTGCGGTCCAGCGTGAAGCCAGCGGCGAAATAGACCGAGAGTTGGTGAAACCAAATACCGCCCAGCGACATGAGCATCATGACCGCACCAATCATCACGCCCGCAGCAGGCAGTTCGTGCGAACGCGCAACCTGGCCTTCGTCGCGCGCGCGCTTGAGCCTTCGGGCTGTCGGCTCTTCGGTACGTTCGGCGCTGTCGTCAGCCATGGTGCTTCTTCACCTTATTGCAGGCCAATCTGGCCGCGAACTTCCATAAAGCCTTGCAGCCACAGCCACTGGATGCGTGCGCCCATGCTGGGCAAGGCCACCATCAAAATGACAAAGCCCGCCACGATCATGACGGGCAGGCCCAGGGAGAAAATATTCAAACTCGGTGCCGCGCGCGTGGCCACACCCAAGCCGATGTTGATAAACAGCATGGTGACCATCACGGGCAAGGCCAGCAGCAGGGCGCCCAAAAACATCATGGAGCTCCACTGCACAAAGTGCGCCCAGGCCCCCGCAGTAACCAAGCCCTTGCCAATGGGCAGACTCGCAAAACTGTCGATCACCATGCCCAGCAACATGGCGTGTCCGCCCATGCCGACAAAAATCAGGGTGGACAAAATCAACAGAAACTGCGCCAGCACGGGCACATTGCCCAGATTGGGGTCCATCAAATTGGCCATGGACAGTCCCACGGCGGTCGAGACCGACTGACCGGCGAGCAAGATGGCCGCGGTAATGATCTGCAGGGTCAGGCCCATGATCAGGCCAATGGACAACTGGTTGAATACTTCAACAATGCCTGCGGGGGACACCGGGTCAATGACGGGCCAGGTGAACACGGGATACACCATCCAGGTCACTGCCACCGCCAGCAGAATGCGCATGCGCACGTTGAGTGAGCGCAAAGAAAAAATCGGCGCCGACATCAGCAAGGCCGAAATGCGCAGCATAGGCCACAAAAACGTATAAAAACGCTGCACGATGTCGTTGGCCAGAATGTCCATGGTGCAATGGCTGCGCTGTTCAGGCAAACAGCGTGGGAATGCGTTGGAACAGGGCGCGCGTGTAGTCCACCAGCGTTGCCAACTGCCAGCCACCCACAATGGCCAAGGTGATGGCCAGTGCGGCGAGCTTGGGAATAAAGCTCAGCGTGGATTCGTTGATCGAGGTGGCCGCCTGGATGATGCCGATAAACAAGCCAACCGCCAGCGACACTCCCAAGAGGGGCGCAGAGATCAGCACAATCATCCAAAGAGCCTGGTGGCCCAGGTCAACAACAGCGGCGATGTCCATGGTGTGGTTTCGGTTGAAAAGAGCGAAATGCGTCGCCTGCGGTTAATGCACAAAACTGGCGGCCAGCGAGCCCATGATCAGGCTCCATCCGTCGACCAGCACGAACAGCATCAGCTTGAAGGGCATGGAAATCATCATGGGCGAGAGCATGGCCATGCCCATGGACATCAGCACGCTGGCCACGATCAAGTCGATCACGACAAAGGGGATGTAAATTAAAAATCCGATGGTGAAGGCGCTTTTGAGCTCGGACGTAATAAAGGCCGGCACCAGCGTGGTGAAAGGCACTTGCGTGGCATCAGCCACATCGGCCTTGCGGGCCATTTGCATGAACAGGCCGATGTCGTCTTCGCGCGTTTGTTTGAGCATGAAGCTGCGCAAAGGCGCCTCAGCGGCCGCAAGTGCCTTGTCAAACTTCATGCCGTTTTCCATGTAGGGCACCACGGCATTGGTGTACACATCGGTCAGCACCGGGGACATGATGAACAGCGTCAAAAACAGCGAGATACCCACCAGCACGTTATTGGGCGGCGTCTGGCCGGTGCCCAGCGCCTGGCGCAGGATGGACATGACGATGATGATGCGCACAAACGAAGTCATCATCAGCAAGAGCGAGGGCAGCAGGCTGATGGTGGTCATCAGCGCCAGCAATTGCAAAGACAGGCTGTACTGCGACTCTTTGCCGGTGCCGGTCACATTGACCATGGGAATGCCCTGGCTCCAGGCCGCAGCCGGGAGCAAGAGCGCAAAGGCAGCAAATGCGGCCCAGATCCATTTAGTTTTCACGCGGTGCATCCTGTTGCGGCGCGGGGCCTGTGTCGTTCCACTGGCCCAGGGCGGTGAATTGGGTGGCCGTCATGCCGACCAGCACCTGGTGCGAACCGACGCGCACCAAGGCCATTT
>CANBQX010000063.1 GCA_947371775.1 Comamonadaceae bacterium | reverse complement strand
CGCCAACACCCCCGCCAGCGCCACCCCCGTATGCGTGCCTAAACGCACCACATCCTCAGGCGTGGCAGCCGCCACCACCTGTCCGCCGCCCTTGCCCCCTTCGGGCCCCAGGTCCAGCACCCAGTCGGCTTCGGCGATCACGTCCAGGTCGTGCTCAATCACCACCACGCTGTGGCCGCCGCGCACCAGGCGGTGCAGCACGTGGATGAGCTTTTCCACGTCGGCCATGTGCAGGCCGACCGTGGGTTCGTCGAGCACATACAAGGTGTGCGGCACTTTTTGGCCACGCCGCGTGATGTCGTCGCGCACCTTGCTCAGCTCGGTCACCAGCTTGATGCGCTGGGCCTCACCGCCGCTCAAGGTGGGTGAGGGTTGGCCCAGCGTGAGGTAGCCCAGACCCACGTCTTTGAGCAGTTGCAATGGGTGGGCGATGACGGGCATGGCAGCAAAGAAATCGACCGCCTCGTCCACTTCCATTTGCAGCACTTCACCAATGTTTTTTCCGCGCCAGCTCACTGCCAGCGTTTCGGGGTTGAAGCGCGCACCCTTGCAGGTTTCGCACAGCACTTTCACATCGGGCAAAAAGCTCATGCCAATGGTGCGTATGCCCTGGCCTTCGCAGCCGGGGCAACGGCCTTCGCCGGTGTTGAAGCTAAAGCGGTTGGCAGCATAGCCGCGCGCTTTGGCTTCCAGGGTGTCGGCAAAGAGCTTGCGAATCGTGTCCCAAAAGCCGATGTAGGTGGCTGGGCAGCTGCGCGGCGTTTTGCCGATAGGCGTTTGGTCCACTTCCAGCACGCGGTCTATGGTCTCAAACCCGGTCACACTGGTGCAACCGGTCCAGCGGATTTTTTCGCCCGCCTCCAGCGCATCACGTCCGGCCTTGGTGCTGCGCTTTTGCACGCCGGTCAACACATTGGCAAGCAGCACGTCGCGCGCCAGCGTGGATTTTCCAGAGCCCGAGACGCCGGTAATAGCCACCAGGCGTTGCAGCGGAATATGGGCCGTCACGTCCTGCAAGTTGTGCAAGGTGGCACCGGTCACGGTGAGCCATTGAATCGCCTCCGGCGCGTCCGCTTTGCCTGGCGCTTTGGCCACGGCCTGCGCAGCGTCATACGAATGGGCGAAACGCCGCGCATCCAAGGGATGGCGCATAGCATGCAGCAAGTAGCGACCGGTTTGCGACTCGCTCGCCTTTTGCACGTCCTGCACCGACCCTTGCGCAACCAAACGGCCACCGCGTTTGCCCGCGCTGGGGCCAATGTCAATGATGTGGTCGGCAGCGCGGATGGTGTCCTCGTCGTGCTCCACCACCACCAGGGTGTTGCCTTTGTCGCTCAGGGTCTTGAGGGCGCCCAGCAGGATTTTGTTGTCGCGCGCATGCAGGCCGATGGTGGGCTCGTCCAGCACATAGCAGACACCTTGCAAATTGCTGCCCAGCTGCGCGGCCAAGCGAATGCGCTGCGCTTCACCGCCACTGAGCGTGGGCGCGCCGCGGTCCAGCGTCAAATAGCCCAGGCCGACTTCTTCTAAGAACTCCAAGCGGCTTTGAATCTCGGGCACCAAGTCGCGGGCAATGTCGGCCTCGCGCGGGCTCAAGCCCCCGGCGATCTGCAAGCTTTGAACCCAGGCGCGTACGTCGCTCACGCTCAGCGCTGCGATGTCGGCAATGCCCACGCCATGAAAGCGCACAGCGCGTGCCGTGGCATTCAAGCGGGTGCCGTGGCAGTGCGTGCAGGCCGCGTCTTCCAGGTCCTCAATATCGGCCTCGGCAAAGGTTTGCTCGCGGCCTTGGTTGTTGTCGTCTTTGACCGAGTCGTCAAACACCTTGCGCTGGTCTTTGGTGAGCGCCAGTCCAGTACCCACACATTCCGGGCACCAGCCGTGTTTGCTGTTGTAGCTGAAGAGCCGTGGGTCCAGCTCGGTGTAGGACGTCGCGCACACCGGACAGGCACGCTTGGTGGAAAACACTTCGCACTTGCCAATGCCCACCGTGCTGTCACCCTGCTCCATCGCAGCCTGCAGGCCGTCGAGCTGGCTCATCACGTGCACCACGCCTTTGCCGTGGGTCAGCGCTTCGGCCAAAGCAGAACGCAGCAGCGCCTCTTGCGCCGGGTGCACGTCCAGGCTGACCACGGGCAACTCAATATGGTGCTCCTTGAAACGGTCGATACGCGGAAATCCATGGGTCGGCAAAAACTGGCCGTCCACGCGCAAATGGGTGAAGCCGCGCGGACGTGCCCAATCGGCCAGTTCGGTGTACACGCCTTTGCGGCCCACCACCAGCGGGGCCAGCAAACCAATGTGCTGGCCGCGGTAATTTTTCATCAGCTGCGCGGCAATGCTGTCAGCCGTCTGCGGTGCCACGGCCGCGCCATCTTTGGTGCAGTGCTGAATGCCCAGCTTGACGTAGAGCAGCCGCAAAAAGTGCCACACCTCGGTGGTCGTGCCGACCGTGGACTTGCGCCCGCCCCGGCTCAGTCGCTGCTCGATGGCCACCGTGGGTGGAATGCCGTAGACCGCGTCCACCTCCGGGCGACCGGCGGGCTGCACGATGGCGCGGGCATAGGCGTTGAGGCTTTCCAGGTAGCGGCGCTGGCCTTCGTTGAACAAGATGTCAAACGCCAGGGTTGATTTGCCCGAGCCGCTGACACCGGTGACCACGCTGAATTTACCGCGTGGAATGTCCACGCTCAAAGACCGCAGGTTGTGCTCTTTGGCATTGACGATGCGGATGTTGTTATCGGCTTGTGGCGTTGCGGTACGGGTCGCAAGCAACTTTGCAAACTGCGGTGTCGGCTCCTGCACTTCATGCACCACGCCCATGGCGGCAGCATAGTCACGCAAGGCTTTGGCCGTATGGCTGCTGGGATGCAAGAGCAGGTCTTCGGGTGTACCGCAGGCCACCACATGACCACCGGCCTCGCCCCCCTCGGGGCCAAGGTCGATCAACCAGTCGCTGGCACGGATCACATCCAGGTTGTGTTCAATGACCACCAGGGAGTGGCCCACGTCGAGCAATTTGCGCAGGGCGCGCATGAGCTTGGCGATGTCATCAAAGTGCAGGCCGGTGGTGGGCTCGTCCAGCATGAACAAGGTGCCCCGGCGCGCTAAGGCTTGGCGGCTCGCGCTGCTGGCTTTGGCGGCTTCGGCCAGGAATCCGGCCAGCTTCAGACGCTGTGCCTCGCCCCCTGACAGGGTGGGCACAGGCTGGCCGAGCTTGACGTATTCCAGGCCTACATCGACGATGGGTTGCAAGGCGCGGATCACGTCGCGGTCGTGGGCAAAAATCTCGACCGCCTCGCTCACCGTCATGTCCAGCACGTCGGCCACATTCAACAAGCGACTCGGGCTGGGCCCGGTGGTTTGCCGTTCAATCACCACTTCCAAAATCTCGCGGCGGTAGCGCGTGCCATCGCAGTCGGGGCAGCGCAAATAGACGTCGCTGAGGAACTGCATTTCAATGTGTTCAAAGCCTGAACCACCACAGGTGGGGCAGCGCCCGTCGCCACTGTTGAAGCTGAATTTGGACGCGGTGTAGCTGCGCTCGCGCGAGAGGGGCGCTTGCGCGAAGAGTTCGCGAATCGAGTCCCAGGCACCCACAAAGCTGGCCGGGTTGGAGCGCGCGGTTTTGCCAATGGGTGATTGGTCCACAAACACCACTTCGCTGATCTGCTCTGCACCCAACAAGCGCGTAAAGGCGCCTGGGGTTTCGGTGGCCTTGCCAAAGTGGCGCAGCAGCGCGGGGGCCAGCACGTCTTGCACCAGCGTGGATTTGCCAGAACCGCTCACGCCGGTTATGCACACCAGGCGCTGCAGCGGAATCTCGACGGAGATGTCTTTGAGGTTGTGCTCGGTCACACCTTCGAGCACCAGGCGCGGTGTGTTGCTGCCCACCATGCGCTTAAAGCCCATGCCCACTTGTTTTCGGCCACCCAGGTAGGCGCCGGTCAAGGTGTCGGCACCTTTCAAATCGTGGGTGCTGCCGTCGAACACAATCTGGCCGCCTTTTTCACCCGGGCCCGGGCCCATGTCGATCATGCGGTCGGCGGCCAGCATCACCGCGGGGTCATGCTCCACCACCACCAGGGTGTTGCCCGCGTCGCGCAGCCGCTGCATGGCCACGATGATGCGGTTCATGTCGCGCGGGTGCAGACCAATGCTGGGCTCGTCCAACACAAACAAGGTGTTGACCAGCGAGGTGCCCAAGGCGGTGGTCAGGTTGATGCGCTGCACTTCACCGCCACTCAGGGTTCGGCTTTGCCGGTCCAAGGTCAGGTAGCCTATGCCCACTTCGCACAGGTATTTGAGTCGCGTGGTGATTTCTTCCAAGAGCAGTTTGAGCGTCTTTTGGTCGGCCTCCGATGCCTGGATGTCAATCGTGCTCAGGCGTTGAAAAAAGGCACTGAGGCGGTCCAGCGGCATGAGCATGAGGTCGTGCAGGCACAGACCGGGCAGGTTTTCCAGCTGGCTACGGTTCCATTTCACACCCTGGGGCATGAAACGCTTGGCAGGGGCGAGTACCGCGTTGGCATCGTCCTGGCTGCCGATGCGCCACAGCAAACTCTCGGTCTTCAGGCGCGCGCCGCCGCAGGTCCCGCAGGGCGTGTAACTGCGGTACTTGGACAGCAGCACCCGGATGTGCATCTTGTAGGCCTTGGACTCCAGGTATTCAAAAAAGCGGTCCACGCCAAACCAATGCTGGTTCCACTTGCCATTCCAATTCGGCGAGCCTTTGAGCACCCACTGCTGCTGTTCGGGCGTGAGCTTGTACCAGGGCGTGTCGCGGGGAATGCCGGCCGCTTCGGCGTGGCGCATCAGGTCGTCCTGGCATTCCTGCCAGGCCGGGGTTTGCATGGGCTTGATCGCACCCGCGCGCAGGGTCAGCTTGTCGTTGGGAATCACCAAGCCATAGTCCACCCCCACCACGCGTCCAAAGCCACGGCAGGCCTCGCAGGCACCCACGGCCGAGTTGAAGGAAAACATGGACGCTATCGGATCGCTGTAACGCCGGTCGCTGGTGGGGCAATGCAATCCGGTTGAAAACCGCCATTGCGGCGCGACGTCCGAGGGGGTCTCTGTGCTCGCCTCTGCATCAGGCACCATGTAGACATTCAAGCGGCCGCTGCCGCGCTTGAGCGACAGTTCAATCGCCTCCAGCACCCGTGCTTTGTCAGCGCCCTCGATGCGCAAGCGGTCCGCCACCACGTCCAGCACCTTGCGGGCTTCGGTGTGTGGCACAGGCGCCGTCTTTTTCCCCTTAGCGCTTGCCGCCTTGGCACTGGAATTGGAATCTGACCCCCATTGCTGAGCCGATTGCGGGGTGACTTCCCGCTCTGCGTGGATGCGGGTAAAGCCACTGGCGCTGAGCCACTGCGCCAATTCTTCGGCGCTGGTTTGCGCAGGCAATTCGACCGGGAAGGTGAAAACCAGGCGGGGGTTTCCCTGGGCTTTGGCTTGGCGCAGGACCTCGGCATAGATGGTCTCGGGCGTGTCGTGCTGCACGGCCTCGGCGGACTCCTGGTCAAACAGCCGACCTGCGCGGGAAAACAAGAGCTTCAGGTGGTCATTCAGCTCGGTCATGGTGCCGACCGTGCTGCGGCTGGAGCGCACCGGATTGGTCTGGTCAATCGCGATGGCGGGGGGCACGCCTTCCACCCGGTCCACGGCCGGCTTGTCCATGCGGTCCAAGAACTGGCGCGCGTAGGCGGAGAACGTTTCTACGTAACGCCGCTGGCCTTCGGCGTACAGGGTGTCGAACACCAAACTGGACTTGCCCGAGCCGCTGGGGCCGGTGACTACCGTGAGCTCGCCGGTACGGATGTCCAGGTCAAGATTTTTGAGATTGTGCTGCCGTGCCCCGCGAATGCGGATGGTGCCCTGGGACATAAGTGAATGCTCTCTGAGAATGGGAGAAGCATTCTAGGAGTTGGGGATTACCCTTTCAGCACGGGTTCCCATTCACAGCAGCCGTGCATTCCAAGCGGTGCTCGGCATATTGAGCCAGTGGCTGTTACTGGCTGGCAGCGCTCGCTTTGGCAGATGCAGCCGGAGCCTCGGCTTCGGGACTGGCACCGTGCTTCTCCCCGCTCATGTCAATATCGCCGCCCTTGCTCAATACGAACAAGGCAACGGCGGCAAACACTGCAAACCCAACAATGATTTTCCACATAACAATTCCTTCATAAAAAAAGGCCCCCATTGCGGAGGGCCTTCAAAACAGTTCCAGCGCTCAGCACTGGAACTGCGACCAATCGAGTACCAGCTTAGTCGTTGGCGTAAATGTCCACGTCTTTGGTTTCCTTGATGAACAAGGTACCGATGACGACGGTAATGCCAGCGATGATGATGGGATACCACAAGCCGTTGTACATATTGCCGGTTTGGGCCACGATCGCGAATGTCGTTGTGGGCAGCAGACCGCCGAACCAGCCGTTACCGATGTGGTAGGGCAAGCTCATGGAGGTGTAGCGGATGCGGGTCGGGAACATTTCCACCAGCATGGCGGCAATGGGGCCGTACACCATGGTCACCAAGATCACCAGGTAGGTCAGGATCACAATGACAGTGACCTTGTCAAACTTGGCCATGTCGGCTTTGGCAGGGTAGTTGGCTGCTTTGAGAGCCGCAGACAATTTGCCACTCAAGACTGCGTCTTTCGCTGTTTTCTCGCCGCTCAAAGCTTTCACACGGGCAGTTGCAGCAGCAATCGCCTTGGCATCTTTGGGTTCAGCAGCATTGAGTTCAGCCAGTTTCTTGTCAGCGCCGTCTTTGGCTGCTGCAATGTCTTCAGGCGTCACAACGGTGGTCACTTCGGTATCACCCACTTTGATCACGGCAGGCGTTCCGGCAGGCGCCACGATGTTGTCGTAGCTCACCGATGCAGAAGCCAGTTTCTGCTTGGCGATATCGCAAGAAGACGTGAACTTTTTGGTGCCGGTCGGGTTGAACTGGAACGAGCACTCAGCAGGGTCGGCAGTCACGGTGACTTTGGACGATGCCTGCGCAGCCGCCAGGTCAGGGTTGGCAGCCTTGGTCAGGGCGTTGAACACCGGGAAATAGGTGACCACGGCCAAGAGGCAACCGGCCAAAATGATGGGCTTGCGGCCGATTTTGTCGGACAAAGAACCAAACACAATGAAGAACGGTGTGCCGATCACCAACGCAGCGGCAATCATGATGTTGGCGGTAGGACCGTCCACTTTCAGGGACTGGGTCAGGAAGAACAAGGCGTAGAACTGACCGGTATACCAGACCACGGCTTGACCAGCGGTCAAACCGACCAGTGCCAAGATCACGATCTTCAGGTTTTTCCACTGACCAAAGGCTTCGCTCAGGGGTGCCTTCGACGTCTTGCCTTCTGCTTTCATTTTGGTGAAAGCAGGCGACTCGTTCATGGACAAGCGGATATACACCGACACGCCCAACAACAAGATAGACACCAGGAACGGAACGCGCCAGCCCCAATCGGCAAACGCGTCTTCACCGATGGCAGTACGGGTACCCAAAATCACCATCAGGCTCAAGAACAAGCCCAAGGTGGCGGTGGTTTGAATCCAGGAGGTATAGGCACCACGCTTACCCTGAGGCGCGTGCTCCGCCACATAGGTTGCAGCTCCACCGTACTCACCGCCGAGCGCCAGACCTTGCAGCATACGCAGCGCAATCAGGATCACAGGAGCAGCAGCACCAATGGTTGCGTAGTTGGGCAAGATACCGACGATAAACGTCGACAAGCCCATGATCAAAATCGTGACCAGGAAGGTGTACTTGCGGCCAATCATGTCGCCCAAACGGCCGAACACCAGAGCGCCGAAAGGACGCACGATAAAGCCAGCGGCAAAAGCCAGCAGCGCAAAAATGTAGGCCGAAGTCTCATCCAAGCCGCTGAAAAACTGCTTGGCGATGATGCCTGCCAAAGTACCGTACAGGTAAAAGTCGTACCACTCAAAAACGGTTCCGAGTGAAGAGGCGAAGATGACCTTCTTCTCTTCCCCGGACATCGGCCGTGCCGCTACTGTTGCCATAGTTTTGTCTCCTGATGAAAAGTCCAACAACACACTTGTTGAATGTCGCGCACTATTGTTGTGAGTGCTGACGGTACTCTGACGCGTTTCTTGCAGAAACTTACGCCTAGCGATCAGGCATCGTGTGGACTACACGTAAACCCTTGGAACTTATTTCTTAATGTAAAAAAAGCGCAGGTTTTGGTGCTTTTTGAAGGTTTCATGCCCAGGTTTTCGATTCCCCACTGCTTTGGCATTTCTTCAAAATATTTTGACGATTGCTGCTTTTAGCCAAGCAAAGCGGCTTCACTGGACACCCTGGGCAGGCCTGCGCCCATGCCATTGCCGTCAATTGGGCTAGTCGCGCACCAAGGCCATCAGGCCTGCAAAGCCGACAAATGCGCCACCGGTAATGCGATTGAAGGCGCGCATGACCCGGGCCTGCTGCAGGTACTGCGACAGCTTGTGGCCGCTAAAGGCATAGGCAAAGTACCAAGACACCTCGATCACCGTAAAGGTCGCCAACAGAATGGCAAATTGCGGCACCGCGGGGCTAACGGCATGGATGAATTGCGGAAAGAACGCCGCTGCAAACAGCATGGCTTTGGGGTTGCTGCCCGCCACCATGGCGCCGCGACGGTACAAAGACCACGCCGTTTCATTCGCGGGGGGCGTCAAGGGCACATCCTGCGCCGTCTCGTGCACGGGCGCACGCCAGCACTGCACACCGAGGTAGGCCAAATAGGCTGCGCCCAAAAGACGCAAGGCATCAAACACCGCTGGAAAGGTATGCAACACCGCACCCAGCCCGGCGGCCGACACACACATCATCACCAGCAAAGAGCTCATGCAACCTGCCATGGCCGCCACCGCTGCACGCACGCCCCAACGGGCGCTGGTGCTCATGATGAGCAGCATGTTGGGGCCGGGCGTTGCCGACACCACAAAGGTCATGCCGAAAAACAGCCACCAGGTATTCAGGTTCATAGCGAAAAAAGAGGGAAGAAGTTGTGCGCGCTAGGCTTTGCGGGCCGGGAGTCCCGAGGGCAGCGCGGCGGCTTGCTCCCAGTGCCCATCCACGAACCAGGGGTCACCGGCCACGCAGGCGCGCAGCATGGGCAGCGCGTCCAGGCCCCACAGCACTTTGCCGTCCACGGCATAACTTGGCACGCCGAACACACCTTGTGCAATCGCGCTGTCGGTGTGGGCTTTGAGCTGGTCGCGCACCTCGTCCCCATTCGGGTCGCGCGCTGGGGCAAGTTGTTCGGTCAGCTTTTGCAGGCGCTGTGCATCAGAGGCGTCCTGGCCGCCTTCCCACACGTGGCGAAACAGGGTTTCGCACACATAGCGGTTGGGCAGGCCTTGCGCGTCACTGGCCACGGCCAGGCGCAACAGCCCCAGCGGGTTGAAAGGATGACCGGATGGCAGGTCCAAGCGCACACCTTGGGCCTGGGCCAGCCACTGGGATTGGCGGTACACCCACTCCCGCTTGCCAGGAACCTCTGCGGGCCCCAGCTGCTGTCGGGCCTTGAGCACGCCGCCCAAAAACACCGGTTGGTAGCGCACGTTGTAGCTCAGACCTTCCAGCGCCTGGGGCAGTGCCTTGAACGCCAAATAGGCGTAGGGAGAAATAAAGTCGAGGAAGAAGGTGATTTGCTTCATTTCAAAAATTCCAGCCGTTGGCCGATGCGTTGCCAAACTTCGCGTTTGTCCTGGTCGGTGTTGCTGGCCCAGGCACCAATTTCTTCAATGGTGCGCAAACAGCCCAGGCACCAGCCGGTTTGGGCGTCCATCTGACACACCGACACACAGGGCGATGGCGGCGCGTAAGGTGTGTCCAGCGCGTCATCCAGCCTGGCCGCCAGCAGGCGCTGGTATTTGGTAGCGGGATCGGGAGGCGCACCGCGCCGCATGCGCTGGGTTCGGGCGGTAGAAAGTGGCGGAGCGTCAGGCGGCATGGCGGCGGGTCAAAAGGGCTTTGGCTGCGCGCGAGTTTGGCACACGCTCCAAAAACCCGCTGATGAAGGCGCTGGCATCCAGCAAACGCTCCAGGTCAATGCCCGTCTCGATCCCCATGCCGTGCAGCATAAACACCACATCTTCGGTCGCCACGTTGCCGGTGGCACCCTTGGCATAGGGGCAGCCGCCCAGCCCCGCCACCGAGGTGTCAAAGCTCGAAATACCCAGCTCCAAAGCGGCCAAGGTATTGGCCAAGGCCTGGCCGTAGGTGTCGTGAAAGTGGCCCGACACGGCTTCCAGAGGGTAGTGGCGCAACGCCCCCTCCAGCGCCGCCTGCACCTTGCGCGGCGTGCCCACGCCAATGGTGTCAGCCACACCCACGTGCTGCACACCCATCTCGCGCATCAGGCGCGCGACCAGCGCCACCCGCTCGGGCGCAATCTCGCCCTCGTAGGGGCAGCCCAGCGCACAAGAAATCGCGCCACGCACCGCCACGCCCTGCGCCAGCGCCGCGGCCACCACCGGACGAAAGCGCTCCATGCTCTGGGCGATGCTGCAATTGATGTTTTTTTGGCTGAAGGCCTCGCTGGCGGCGCCGAAGACCACGATCTCGTCGGGCTTGCTCAACAAAGCGGCGTCCAGGCCCTGCATATTGGGCGTTAGCACCGAATAGCGCACACCGGTTTTGCGCTCAATACCCGCCATCACCTGCGCGTTGTCCGCCATTTGCGGCACCCACTTGGGGCTGACAAAGCTGGTGATTTCAATCTGCGAAAAGCC
>CANBQX010000062.1 GCA_947371775.1 Comamonadaceae bacterium | reverse complement strand
GGGCAAAGAGGTGTACCTCGACGGCTCCTGGGCCGAACTGTTTCAGCAGCACATCGTGGCCTGGCAGGTCAATATGCCGACCCAGGAAGAAGTGGAAGAAACGCTGGAGCAATACGCCGAACTGGCGCAAAACCCGGTGGTGGTGCACTGAGCACCTGAGCGACGGGTCTGCGCCCCTTAAGCCGCCGCGTAGCGGTAAATCTGGTCACCCTGCGGCGCCCGGATCTGCGCGTTGAAGGACACCACAATGCGGTCCTTGGTGCCGACATAGGGCAAGGCCTTGTGCGGCAAAAACGCGGGGAACAACACCAACTCGCCCTCTTGCGGTGTCACGTCCAGCGTCGCGTTTTGCAGGTACGCATTGCCCATGTCCATGTAGGCCCCGCCCAAGAGCGGAAACAACGGGCTGTAAAAGCGCGTAGCGCCGTTGAGCGCGCCCCATTGCGCCTCACGCTGGCGCTCCTCGACGGGATCGATTTGAACGTAGTACACGCCCGACCAGGAACAATTGCCGTGGGTGTGCACGTCATGAAAGGCCGCCCCGTTTTGGATCTGAAACCACAGACCGACCAATTCGAGCTGCAGCCCGTGGCGACCGCTGGGCCAGACGCCTGCGTTGGCTTGCTTGGCCGTGGCTTGCAATGACTGGGCAATGAACTTCACCAGCGTGTGGAACTCGGGCACGTCCACGCGCTGCAACAGGTCGTCGCTGCTGGCGTAAAAGCTGCCTGCGCGCTCCGGGTGCTGGGCCACATCGGTGGCGCGCATCACACTGAAAATGCGCGCCAGCACCTCGTTCACGGCGGATGCGCCTTCCAAGCGGTGCACCGCCATGGGCACGGGCCAGTGGGCGCTGTTGGGCGCAAACAGGGGCGCGCTCATGCAGCGACGCTTTGCTCGGCGGGCAGCTCCAGGCGCCACCCGGTGCGCAGGCTGAGCGCCTCCAGGTCTTCGGGGGTATCGAGGTCGGTGACAAAGCGCGTGTTGCTGCTGGTGTGCACATGCACCAATTCGGGCTGGCGCTCCACCAAATGGCGGCAGCCCAGGTTGGTGTCGCTGGCCAATATCTGTGCCAAAGCCACATCGTCCATGACCAGCGGGTTGCCACGCTGGCCGTTCACCATCGGCACCACCACATGGCCGCTGGGGCGTTTTTTGAAAGCCGCGATCAGCTCGGTCAAGTCGGCGGCACCCAAGAGCGGCTGGTCTGCCAGCACCACCAGCACGGCGTCAAAGTTGCCGCGCAAGGCCTGCAGGCCTACGCGCACCGAGCTTTGCTGGCCCAAGGCGTAGTCTGCGTTGTGGGCCAAGGTCACCGGAAAGGTCGAGACGCTGGCTTCTACCGCGTCGCGTGCAAAGCCGGTAACCACCACCACCTCGTCCACCCCGGCGCCACTGAGCGCAATCAGTTGGCGGTTGATCAGCGGCACACCTTGCAGGCGAATCAGCGACTTGGCCACACCGCCCATGCGACTGCCCGTGCCCGCGGCCAGGAGCACGGCCCCCACGCGCAGGCGGGCATACAAACCGCCGCCTTGTTTGAGTAAGCATCCCATGGTGATCTCCGGTCTTCAGATAAAAATTGGGCTCAGGCGCTGCGCAACAAATCAGGCAGCCGCGCCAAGCTCGCCAGATTATGGGCGGGCATAAAACGGTGCACCTGCGACGCTGCCCGCAGCAGCGCTTCCGATTGTGGCGCTTGCACCGTGGGGTGCAGCCAGCAGACCCGTGCGCCGCGGGCGCGCACCTGGGCCAGTACGGCGGCCAGATCGTCGGGCGGGTCGGTGTCGTAGCCATCGCTGAACACCAAAAAATAGTCACCGCGTTGCAAGGCCTTGCGCTCCAGGTGCAATTTCAGGGCTGTTTGCAGGCAGCTGGCGATGCGGGTGCCGCCGCCAAAGCCAAAGGTTACCGCGTTGACCTTTTCCTGAACCCGTTCGCTGCGCCGCTTCATCAGCGGCGTGACGTCGGCCACGCTGGTGTGAAACACCAAAGCGCGGGCATCCATCACTTCGACAAATGCGCGGCTCAGGCGCAGGTAAAACTGGGCGTGGACTTCCATGGAGCGGCTCACGTCCACCAGCACCACCACGCGTGGCTGGCGGCGCTGGCGCTGTACGCGTGCGAGTTTGATGATTTCGCCAGCCGTGCCTTGTGCACCGCGCAAAGAGCGGCGCAGGTGGATCGAGCCCCGCTGGCCGGTCGGCTCAAAGCGGCGCAGCAGCTGGCTGCGCAGGCGTTTTTTGAGCGCTTCCACCAGGGGTTCAAAGCGGTCCATGTCGCCGGGCATCCATTCGGCAAAGTCGCGTTCGTCCAGTGGTGCGGTGCTGCTGGCGCCGCCCTGGGCGCGCTGTCCACCGGACTCCTCCAAGTCGCCGCTTGCCGCGTCATCGGCCTGGCCCACCGTGGGGGGCGCTTCACCGGGTGCGGAATTGCCCGCCTGCTGGGCCATGTCCTGGTGCATTTGCTGCACCAGCTCCGGCAGGCTGCGGGCGCGCTGGGTGAGCCCCGAGCTGCGGGTGCTTCCTTTGACTTTGTGGGGGAACCAAAAGGCCTGGTGTAACTCCGGGTACTTGCGCCACTGCCGTTGGCTGCCGCTGGCGATGGCGCGCCACAAGGCCTGCACACGTGGCCACTGCTCCAGCGGCAAGGCCGCTGCGGCTTGCACCATCAGTGCGATCTCGGCGTATCCCAGCGCAAACCCATGCTGGCGCAGGTAGTCGGCAAACTCGCCAAGGCGCTCGCGCGGGTCGGTGGCTGCGCTGGGCTGCAGTGCGGCCATGGCGCTTATTTCAGGGCAGCGGCCACGCCTGCGTCTTGGCCCATGCGCGGGCCGTCCATCAGCTTGCCCACGCGCTCTGCGGTGACTTGCCAATGGTCATTGCGCGTTTTGAGCAGCGCCGCCATAGACGGCATCAGCAGTTGCGGGTCGATGGGCAGTTCACTGTGTCCGAGCTTGAACAGCACGCGGACCCAGTCCAGCGTCTCTGCCACCCCGGGGGTTTTGTCCAGGTCTTCTTTGCGCAGGCGATGCACAAAGGCCACGCACTCTTCTACCAATCGGCTGGCGGCTTCGGGCACCAGGGTGCGCACGATCAGGGTTTCCCGCGCCAAGGTCGGGAAGTCCACAAAGTGAAACAGGCAACGGCGGCGCAGCGCGTCTGACAAATCACGCGTGCCGTTGCTGGTCAAAATCACCAGCGGCTTGGTCACCGCGTGCAAGGTGCCCAGCTCGGGCACGCTGACCTGGTATTCCGAGAGCATCTCCAGCAAAAAGGCTTCAAAGGCCTCGTCTGCGCGGTCGATCTCGTCAATCAGCAAGACGCAGGGCGTGTTTGAGCGAATGGCCTGCAGCAAAGGCCGCTCGAGCAAAAAAGCCTCTGAGAAAAGGTTGTCACGCAGGGCCGCACGCTCGCCCTGGTTGGCCTCGGCCATGCGGATTTCGAGCAACTGGCGGCTGTAGTTCCACTCGTACACCGCCTGGTTCACGTCCAGGCCTTCGTAGCACTGCAGGCGCAACAGCGGCCGACCCAGCGCTTTGGCGCTGGCGCTGGCAATGGCGGTTTTGCCAACGCCCGCGTCCCCCTCGAGCAAAAGCGGCCGCTCCAAGGACAAACCCATCCACACCAGGCTGGCGAGTTCTTCGTCGGCGATATAACCCGCGTGGAACAGCCGCTCACGCAAGCCTTGGGGCGTGGCGGTGTCGGCAGAGGTGCTCATAGGCCTGGCTTAAGCAGAACGTTTGCTGCCAAACAAGTTGGCAAAGAAGCCCTTGATCAAGGCCCAGACCAGGCCCAGCGCGTTGAACTCTTTGGCCACCACGGGTGCTTGCGGCGCCGCAGTGGCTGCAGCTGCCGAAGTTGCAGGCGCTGCACTTTCGCCGTTTGCCGCCGAAGCACTGGCTGCGGGCTGCAAAGCGGCCTGTGCCACGGCCGCTTTTTGCGAAAACACATCAGCAAACTGGGCCAGGATCATGTCGGAGACCGAGCCCATCATGCGCCCGCCAAATTGCGCGAACTTGCCGTTGACAATCACTTCCGCGTGACCGACTAGGGTGCAGCTGCCAGCGTCGATGGCCACCAGGTTGGCGGTCAATTCCATCGAGGCCGATGAGCCGCCTTTGTCGGCGCCCTTGCCGATCATCTTGAGCGTGCGGGTGGCCGGGTCCAGCGCCAAAATTTCGATGGTTCCTGCGAACGCGGCGACAGCGGGGCCCACCTTGACGCGCACGCTGCCGGTGAAATGCGTGGCGTCAATTTCTGAGGTGATTTGCGCACCGGGCATGCAGGTCGCCAATTCGTTCATATTGGCCAACACGGTCCATGCGGCCTCTGCGCCGGCTGCAACGGGGTACTGCTTGTCTAAAACGACTTCCATGAGATCTCTCCAAAAAACAGGGGCGGATGCAGCGTGCCGCATCCGCCCACCAGGACACTAAAAAATTAACTTGCGATGCCAGACGCTTTGAGCTGCTGCCACACGCGGTAGGCCGAGTGGGGCATGTTGAAGTGCGTCACACCCAGGTGGGCAAACGCATCCACCATGGCACTGGTGAAGGTGGGAATACTGCCCACGTGAGGCGACTCGGCCACACCCTTGGCACCAATCGGGTGGTGGGGCGAGGGAGTCACGGTGTGGTCGGTTTCCCAGTGCGGTGTTTCCACGGCGGTCGGCAGGAAGTAGTCCATCAGCGTGTTGCCTTGGATATTGCCCTGCTTGTCAAACGACAGCAGCTGGCCCATGGCCACGGCAAAACCTTCGGTCAATCCACCATGGATCTGGCCTTCGATGATCATGGGATTGATGCGGGTGCCGCAGTCGTCCAAGGCATAGAAGCGGCGGATCTTGGTCTCGCCCGTGCCCTTGTCGATGTCCACCACGCAGAGGTAGATACCGAAGGGGAAGGTGAAGTTCGGAGGATCGTAGTAGTGCACCGCTTCCAGTCCGGGCTCGAGTCCGGGTGGGGGGCTGTTGTAAGCGGCCCAGGCGATTTGCGCCATGGTTTTGAACTTGGCATCGTCACCACGCACTTTGAAGCGGTCGATTTCCCATTCCAGATCGGCTTCGCTGACTTCCATCAGGTGGGCAGCAATCTTTTTCGCTTTGGCGTGGATTTTGCGCGCCGCCATGGCGATCGCAGCACCGGCCACCGGCGTCGAACGCGAACCGTAGGTTCCCAGTCCGTAGGGTGCGGTGCTGGTGTCGCCTTCTTCGACTTGGATCACCTCGGACGCAATGCCGAGTTCGGTGGCAATGATCTGCGCATAGGTGGTTTGGTGGCCTTGGCCTTGCGAAATCGTACCCATGCGGGCAATCGCGCTACCGGTGGGGTGCACGCGGATTTCGCAGGAGTCAAACATGCCCACGCCCAAGATGTCGCAGATCTTGCTGGGACCTGCGCCCACCACTTCGGTGAAGGTGACCAGGCCAATGCCCATCAGCGTTGGGCAGTTCGGGTCGGCACGCTTGGCCGCTTGCTCGGCGCGCAGCCCTTTGTAATCCACCGCGTCGAGCACCTTGTCGAGTGCGGTTTGGTAGTCGCCGGAGTCGTATTCAAAACCAAAGGCAGAGGTGTAAGGGAACTGTTCGCGCTTGATGAAGTTCTTGGCGCGAATCTCGGCCTTGTCCATGCCCAGCTTTTGCGCCAGTACGTCGACCATGCGCTCCACCAGATAGACCGCTTCGGTCACGCGGAAAGAACAGCGGTAGGCCACGCCACCGGGCGCCTTGTTGGTGTAGACGCCGTCCACTTTGCAATAGGCGGTGGGAATGTCATAGCTGCCCGAGACAATGTGGAACATGCCCGCGGGGAACTTGGTGGGATCGGCACAAGCGTCAAACGCGCCGTGGTCGGCAATGACGTTGGTGCGCAGCGCCAGAATTTTGCCGTCCGCAGTGGCGGCCAATTCGCCGGTCATGTGGTAGTCACGGGCAAAGGCGGTGCTGGAGAGGTTTTCAATCCGGTCTTCCACCCACTTGACGGGGCGACCCAGCACGATGGATGACACGATGGCGCACACATAGCCGGGGTAGATACCGACCTTGTTGCCAAAGCCGCCGCCGATATCGGGCGAGATGATGCGGACTTTGGACTCGGGAATGCCCGAGAGCATGGACACCACGGTGCGCACAATGTGCGGTGCCTGGCTGGTGATGTAGGTGGTGAGGTCGCCACGAATAGGGTCAAACGACGCCACAGCACCACAGGTCTCCAAGGGGCAGGGGTGCACACGCGGGTAGTGCATGTCTTGCTTGACAGTCACCGGTGCGCTGGCGAAGGCCGCGTCGGTGGTTTCTTTGTTGCCTGCATCCCAGGTGAAGATGTGGTTGTGGTGGTAACGCTTGCCGTGTGCGCCTTCGGTTTTGCCGGCCAGGTCTTCGCGCAACACAGGGGCGTCAGGCTTCAAGGCCTCAAACGGGTCGATCACCACGGGCAGCTCTTCGTATTCCACTTCCACGGCTTCCACGCCATCGGCGGCGGAGTAGCGGTCTTCGGCGATCACGATTGCGACTTCCTGCATCTGGAAGTGCACTTTTTCGTCGGCCAGCACGGCCGCCACGTCACCCGCGAGGGTGGGCATCCAGTGCAGTTTCAAAGGCTTGAGGTCGTCGGCGGTCAGCACGGCGATCACGCCTGGAATCTTGAGCGCAGCTTCTTTGTTGATGCGCTTGATGCGGGCGTGGGCCACGCTCGAGCGCACGATGTCCATGTGAACCATGTTGGGCATCTTGATGTCATCAACATAGTTGCCTTTGCCCTGGATGAATCGGGCATCTTCTTTGCGCAGGCGGGACTCGCCCATGCCCATCAGGGCTTTTTCGCGGTCACTCAATGGTGCGTTCATAGGTTTCTCCTGAAGGTGCTGCGCTTAGGCGGCAACGGCTTGTTGTTGGAGCGTCGCGGCGGCGTGCATCACGGCCTTGACGATGTTTTGGTACCCGGTGCAGCGGCACAGATTGCCGGACATGCCCACGCGCACTTGCTGCTCGGTGGGGTTGGGGTTGTCTTGCAAAAAGCGGTAAGCGCGCATCAGCATGCCAGGGGTGCAGAAGCCGCATTGCAAGCCATGCTCTTTGTAAAAGCCTTCTTGCACGGCGTGCAGCACGCCTGCATTTGCCAGGCCTTCGACGGTCTTGACCTCGCTGCCCTCACACTGCACGGCCAAATGGGTGCAGGACTTGACCGATTGGCCGTCAATGTCCACGGTGCAGGCGCCGCAGTGGCTGGTCTCGCAGCCGATGTGCGCGCCGGTCAGGTTCATTTTTTCCCGCAGGAAATGGATCAGCAGGGTGCGTGGCTCAACAGCCTCTTCAACGGTCTTGCCGTTGAGCTGCATGGAAACGATTTTTTTACTCATGGGGTCACCTTAAGGGGATTAGGCGCAGCGGGCTGCGGCGGCGCGAATGGCACGGCGGGTCATTTCACCGGCCATCGCAGTTTTGTATTCCACGTCACCGCGCAGGTCTTCTGCGGGGTCGCAAATGGCGCGCACGGCTTGCACGGCGGCGTCGATGCTGGCGTCTGTGAGGGGCTTGCCCACCAGAGCCGCTTCCGCGTCGCTGGCGCGCAGGGCGGTGGAGGCGACGTTGGTGAGTCCGATGCTGGCATGGCTCACCACGCCACCTGCCATGCGCAAGATGACGGCAGCACCGGCCGTGGCCCAGTCACCGGTTTTGCGCTTGAGCTTTTGGTAGGCGTACCCCGTGCCAGCGGCAAAGGGGGCCACCAAGATGGCGGTCAAAATTTCGTCTTCTGCCAGCGCCGTCATGTAGGTGCCATGGAAGAAGTCCACCGCCTTGACCAGGCGCTCGCCCTTGGGGCCTTGCAGCACAAAGGTGGCGTCCAGTGCCATGCTGATCGCAGGGTGGTCGTTGCCAGGGTCACCGTGGGCAATATCGCCGCCAATGGTGCCGCGGTTGCGCACCTGGGGGTCGGCGATCAGGAGTGCCGCCTCCACCAGCAGGGGCAGTTTGGCTTGCAGCAGGGGCGAGGCAATGAGTTCGTTTTCAGACGTCATGGCGCCAATGCGAATAACGCCGCCTTGTTCGCTGATGCCGCGCAGCTCGGGGATGCGGTTGATGTCAATCAGCGCGCCGGGTTGGGCAAAACGCAGCTTCATCATGGGCAGCAGGCTGTGGCCACCTGCCAGCAGCTTGGCGTCGTCGCCCAGCGAGGACAGCAGGGCGATAGCTTCGGCCACGGTATGCGGTGCGTGGTAGTCAAATGCCGGTGGAATCACGGTATCTCCTTTGTTGTAGGGAATGCGCTGGAAAAAGCTCAGCGCGCACTCTATCGAGGCCGCAAGCGCTGTGGCCACGAAAAAAATCAATGGTGAAAAATTCGCACGAACGGCAATGCCGTTGCACGAAAACCGAAGGCCGCTAGTTTTTCAGCGCAACGGCGTCGCCCAGTCCGAGCTGGTCCAGCACCTTGGGCGTACTGGCGCGTGACACCGGGATTTCGACCGGGGTCGAGCCCATCATGCGCAGCGACATGCGGCCGTCGTCGCGCACGATTTCGTCCACCTGTGCAAGGTTGACGATATAGCTGCGGTGCACCCGCGAAAACAGATGCGGGTCGAGCCGGCTCTCCAGGTCCCCAATGGTGATGTTGCAAAACTGGCCACCTTGGGCCGTGTGCACCCAGGTGTAATGGCCCTCGGAGCGGATAAAGGACACGCCCGATACGTCAACCAGCATGACGCGGTTTTGCTTGATGGTCGGGATCTTGCGCAGCTGACGCTTCTCATTGGTGTCGGCGGCTTTTTGTTTGGGGTCCGTTGCGCCCTCTTTGCTCACGACGTCGGTGATGTCGTAAAACACCAAGGTGTAGCCGGTGGTCGCGCCTTGAAGGTCACCAATCTTCGACACTTTGATCAAGAGCACCCGCTCAGGGATGTTGATCATCATGGCCATGGGCGGGGCATTGTTCACAGGGCAATCGGCTTGTCCCAGCAAAAACTTCACTTTGGCTTTGGCCGACTCCGGGTGGAAGTCGGTGACGATCTTGCCAAAGGGCAACTTCTCGTCTACCGGCAAACTGCGTCTCGCAAATTCGTTCATACCAATGACATGCAGCTTGGCGTCCAAGTGCACTACGCCGACGTCAAAACGCTCCAATAGATAGAGCCAGGAGTTGGGCACGTTGCTGGAGGCCGAGTCGGACGACGGGAACGGACAGGCTTTGGTCATGGGTGTAGCGGGTTGTCAGTTGCGGGCCGACGGGGTTTGTCTTCTCATGCGGCCAAAAGGAGATTCGTGCAAACTTTTCGCGCTTCGTTCACCAGCAGGTGCGAAAAATTAGCTTGCTGGGTACAGTGGGCTTTCGCTGCGCTCAGATTGGCGAAAAACACGATTTATGTATTTATTCAGTAATTTTGTGAACGTAATGTTGCAGACTCGCCTCTGCTTACCTAGCGGGTTAACCCTTGGTTTTCCCCTATGAGTCACACCTCCACTGCCCCGCACTGGCTGGCGCGCAGCGTCGGCTCGGCGGCGATCACACCCTCTTTGCTCCTGCTGGCCGTCGGTGCCACCTTGTGGGGCTTGGGCTCCCGGGGCAATGGGCCAGCGCAATCCTATGGCGCGGTCATTGCCGCGTCTTTGGCCCTGGTCGCCCTGGGCTGTGCGGCGCTGACCTGGGTTCGGCCCCAGCGCGCTGGCTTGTCGCCGCCCTACATCATGCTGTCTTTGGGCTTTGGCGGCATGCTGCTGGGCTTGGGTGTTGACCTGGTTTTGGGTGGATTGGATCGCCTGGAAAGCCTGTGCACCCAGTCGGCCCGGCTCGGCCTTTTGGACAGTTTGGAGTTGCATATCGCGTTTTTGCCCGCCATGCACGCGGGCATGCTCACCGGCGGTTTGCTGGCCATCCCGAGTTTGCGCATGCTCAGGCAGCACTGCGGTCGCTATTTGTGCTCCCTGCTGACCCAAAACTTGATGTGTTCTGCGTGGATGCTGTTGGGCATGACCTCCGGCGCGCTGTGGTTGGTGCGCTGGCAGGTGGCCAGCGCAATGTCCAGCCTGCCGGGTATGCTTGGGGGGATGTTTGTGGGCATGACCTGGGGGATGGTCCTCAGCGTGGCCTTGTACCGCGCATTTTTTGCGCTGCGCAATCGAAATCCTGCCGAGGACGCTTAATGGACAGTTTGGATCTGCGGGTGTTGTCAGACGCCCTGGCATGGCGCACTGCAGGCCATGCGGTGACGCTGGTCACTGTGGTGCAAACCTGGGGCAGCGCGCCGCGCCCACCCGGTGCACTGCTGGCCGTGCGCGATGATGGTCTGGTCAGCGGCTCGGTCTCGGGCGGCTGCGTGGAAGACGATCTGATTGCCCGCACCAAAGCCGCCTTCACCCAGCTGGTTGCGCATTCCGCCACCGTGGCGACCAAGCCACAGTCGCACACCCTGCCCAGCGAAATTGTGTATGGCGTCAGCAAAGAAGAGGCCACCCGCTTTGGCCTGCCCTGCGGCGGCACCTTGCGCCTGGTGCACGAACCCCTGCAAGACGCCAGCTGGATCACCGATTTGCTGGCACGCACCAGCGCCCACCAGCTGGTCTCGCGCAGCCTGACCATGGCCACCGGGGCGGTGGTGCTGGGCAGCGCACAGCGTGGGCAGGACATTGCCTACGACGGGCAAACGCTCACCACCGTTTTTGGACCGAAATGGCGCTTGCTCTTGATTGGCGCCGGCCAGCTCTCGCAGGCGGTGGCGCAGATGGCAGGCTTGCTGGACTTTGAGGTCTT
>CANBQX010000061.1 GCA_947371775.1 Comamonadaceae bacterium | reverse complement strand
GCCGGCGCGCTCAAGCTGGGGGTGATTTACACCATAGCGCCCTACCTGCTGCCCGCCCTGGTGCGCCAGGTCATCACCCGCACGCCGCAAATGCCGCTCATGCTGCAAGAGAACTTCACCGTCAAACTGCTGGAAATGCTGCGCACCGGTGAGATTGATTGCGCCATCCTGGCCGAGCCCTTTCCGGACGCAGGGCTGGCAATTGCGCCGCTCTACGACGAGCCGTTTTTTGCCGCCGTGCCGCGCGACCACCCGCTGGCCCAGCAAAGCAGTGTGACCAGCGACGACCTCAAAAACGAGACCATGCTGCTCTTGGGCAACGGCCACTGTTTTCGCGACCATGTGCTCGAAGTCTGCCCAGAGTTCGCGCGCTTTTCCAGCAACGCCGAGGGCATTCGCAAGAGCTTTGAAGGCTCGTCGCTGGAGACCATCAAACACATGGTGGCCGCAGGCATGGGCATCACCCTGGTGCCGCGCCTGAGCGTGCCTGCCGACGGACTGACCGCACCCAAACGCCGCAAAGACGCGCCTTTTGTGAAGTACCTGCCGGTGCAAGACGACAAGGGCGCAGCACCTCCTACGCGGCGCGTGGTGCTGGCCTGGCGGCGCAGCTTTACCCGCTATGAAGCCATTGCCGCACTGCGCAACGCGGTCTATGCCTGCGAACTGCCGGGCGTGACGCGCTTGTCTTAAAGCAGATGCGCCCTCGCTTGTCCCTCTATCTGGATCTGATCCGCTGGAGTCGCCCTGCGGGCTGGCTGCTGCTGCTCTGGCCCACGCTGAGTGCGCTGTGGCTGGCGGCTGGGGGGTTCCCGGGCTGGCATTTGGTGCTGGTGTTCACCGTGGGCACGGTGCTCATGCGCAGCGCCGGCTGCTGCGTCAACGACGTGGCCGACCGCGAGTTTGACCGCCATGTGCAGCGCACCGCCCAGCGCCCGGTCACCACCGGTGCGGTGTCGGTGCGCGAGGCGCTGGTGGTGGGCGCGGTGCTGGCACTGCTGGCCTTCGGCCTGGTGCTCACCACCAACACCGCCACCATCGCCTGGTCGTTTGCGGCCCTGGCAGTCGCTGTGGTCTACCCCTACGCGAAACGCCTGGTGTCCATGCCGCAGGCGGTGTTGGGCGTGGCTTTCAGCTTTGGTATTCCCATGGCGTTTGCGGCCGTCACCGGGAATGTGCCGCCCGTGGCCTGGCTGCTGCTGCTGGGCAACCTGTTTTGGGTGCTGGCCTATGACACGCAGTACGCCATGGTGGACCGCGAGGACGATCTGCGCATCGGCATCCACACCTCGGCCATCACGCTGGGGCGTTGGGATGTGGCGGCCATCATGGGTTTTTATGCTGCGTATTTAGCGATTTGGGCGGCGGTGTTGTCCACCACGGCGCTGAGCGACGCATGGAGGCTCGGGCTGCTGGGCGCTGCTGCGCAAGCGGCCTGGCATTTCACACTCATCCGCACGCGCAGCCGCGAGGGCTGCTTCAAAGCGTTTCGCCTGAACCACTGGGTGGGTTTTGCGGTGTTTGCCGGTATTGCCTTGAGCCGCTAGGCACGCAGCTAGCAGGCGGCCTTAAACGCCCAAGATACGCGCCAGCCGCACCATCACGCCCTGCGCCCAGGGCGCCACGTAGCGCAGGCGCGGGCGGGCAGCCTCGCTGGCTTGCACGATTTTGGCCACGATGGAATCGGTGCTGCGCGCCTCGAGAAAGGCAAAAGTGCGCTTTTCTTTGGCCTTCATGGCCTCGGCCTGGCCATAGAAATACGATTTTTCATCCATCCACGCGTATTTGCGCTCGGTCATTTGCTGGTTGAAACCGGTGTGGATGGCGCCAGGCTCGATCACCGCAATCTGCACGCCTTTACCCAACTGGTCCATCTCTTCACGCAAGCCCGCAGCCGCGGCCGACAAGGCGAATTTGGTCATGGAGTACGGCATCAAAAACGGCATCGGCAAGCGTCCGGCAATGGAGCTCACAAACAACACGGTGCCCGTGTGGCGCTCGATCATGCCGCGCAGGGCCAGCTGGGTCAGCGCCAGCGTGCCGAACACATTGACCTCGAACACCTGGCGGATGCGCGCCATGTCCACCTCGGCCAGTGAACCCGATTCGCCCATGCCCGCGTTGTTGATCAGCACGTCCACCGGCCAGCCCAGCACCTGTGCACGGTCGGCGGCGTCGGTGATGTCGAGTTTGCAAACCTCCAGTGCCACGCCGCGCGTGCCCGCCTCTGCGCGCAGGGCGTCGGCCTGGGCCTGGGTTTGGGTGCTGGCGAGCACGCGGTGGCCGCGCGCGGCCAAAGCAAAGGCTGCGTCACGGCCGATGCCGCTGCCGGCACCGGTGATCAGAATGGTTTTGGTCATGGCTTGCGCGCCCAGGTGGCGCGCCTTGGAAGGTTGAGGAGCGCCCCGACCCGCGGGGCGCAAGAAGGGGCTTATTTGGCTTTGAGGCAGTCGCTCATGAACTTTTTGCGCTCATCGCCTTTGAGGTCTTTGGTTTTCGCATCGGCATTGCAGGTCTTCATTTTGTTTTGCTGGGGCGTTCCCGTCTCAGGCGCAGAAGCAGCGGGTGCGGGCTTGGCGCTCAGGCATTCGCTCATGAACTTTTTGCGTTCATCGCCCTTGAGCTCTTTGGTCTTGGCTTCGGCGTTGCAGGTGGTCATTTTGTTTTGCTGGTCGGTGGCCGCTTGCGCGCCGCCCATTGCCAAACCTGCCACGGCCAAAGCCAGTCCTACAAAAATAGCTTTCATACAAACTCCCTGGTAACAAAAAGAAGGCGCGTTGGTGCGCCCTTGCGCTGGCACGCAGACCCATTCTGCGGCGCGGGCTCCAGCATACAACGCCCAGGTGTCGGCTGTCATTGCGCGCCAGCACTGTCTGCAGGGGCGCTCGCCGTAAAATCAGGGTCTATGCTTTTAGTCAAGACCGAACTCCTGCAGGCGCTGGCCACTGCCCTTGAATCCCTGATGCCCGGCGCTGGCGCCAAAGCTGCACTGGAGTCGCCCAAAGTGGCCGCCCATGGCGACTTTGCCACCACCGCCGCCATGCAATTGGCCAAACCCCTGCAACGCAACCCCCGCCAGGTGGCCGAACAACTGATTGCGGCCCTGCAGGCGCAAAGCGCTTTCAGCACCTGGGTCGAGGCGCTGGAGATTGCCGGGCCTGGCTTTATCAACATCCGCCTCAAAGCTGCTGCCAAGCAGGCGGTGGTGCGCGAAGTGCTGACAGGCGGCATTTGCTTTGGCCAACAGCCCGCCAATGGCCAGCAGCTGTTGGTCGAATTTGTGTCGGCCAATCCCACCGGACCCTTGCATGTGGGCCATGCACGCCAAGCGGCTTTGGGTGACGCGATTTGCAATTTGTACGCCACCCAGGGCTGGAAGGTGTACCGCGAGTTTTATTACAACGACGCCGGCGTGCAGATCAACACCCTGGCCACCAGCACGCAGTTGCGCGCACAAGGCATCCAACCCGGCGACGCACAGTGGCCCGAAGCCTCGTATGCGGGCGACTACATTGCCGACATTGCTGCCGACTTTTTGGCAGGCAAAACCGTGTCCGCCGACGACCGCAGCTTTACGGCCAGCGGCGATGTCAATGACCTCGACGGCATGCGCGAATTTGCCGTGGCCTACCTGCGCCGTGAGCAGGATTTGGACTTGCAGGCCTTTGCCCTGAAGTTTGACAACTACTACCTGGAAAGCAGTCTTTACAGCAGCGGCCGGGTGGATGCGGCGGTCAACACCCTCATCAGCGCCGGCAAAACGTTCGAGAAAGACGGCGCGCTGTGGCTGCGCTCTACCGACTACGGTGACGACAAAGACCGCGTCATGAAAAAAGGCGACGGCAGCTACACCTACTTTGTGCCGGACGTGGCCTACCACCTGGCCAAATGGGAACGCGGCTTTACCAAGGTCGTCAACATCCAGGGCACCGACCACCACGGCACGATTGCGCGGGTGCGCGCCGGGCTGCAAGCGGCGTCTGAGCTCCAGCAGCTGGGCATTCCTGCGGGCTACCCCGACTATGTATTGCACACCATGGTGCGCGTCATGCGCGGTGGCGCCGAGGTCAAAATTTCTAAGCGCGCAGGCAGCTATGTGACCTTGCGTGACTTGGTCGAATGGACCAGCAAAGACGCGGTGCGGTTTTTCTTGCTGTCGCGCAAGCCCGACACCGAGTACACCTTCGACGTCGACCTGGCCGTGGCCAAAAACAACGACAACCCGGTCTACTACGTGCAGTACGCCCATGCCCGTATTTGCTCGGTGCTGGCGGCCTGGGGTGGCGACGCGTCAACGCTTGCGGCGGTGGACTTGTCAGCGCTGACCAGCCCGCAGGCGCAGGCCCTGATGCTCTTGCTGGCCAAATACCCCGAGATGCTGAGTGCGGCAGCGCAGGACTTCGCGCCGCACGATGTGACCTTTTACCTGCGCGAACTGGCCGCCTGCTACCACAGCTACTACGACGCCGAGCGCATTTTGGTGGACGACGAGTCCGTCAAGCTCGCACGCCTGGCGCTGGTGGCAGCCACCGCACAGGTGTTGCACAATGGCCTGGCGGTATTGGGCGTGAGCGCACCGCAAAAAATGTAAATCTCTGGGGCGGAAAAAACCATGAAAAGTCAGCGCGGCGGAACGATTTTGGGCTTTATTGTGGGCCTCTTGGTGGGCCTGGGTATTGCGCTGGGCGTGTCTATCTATGTCACCAAAGTCCCCCTGCCTTTTGTGAACAAAGGCTTGATGCGCGGCGCCGATCAAAACGACGCAGAGACCAAAAAGAACAAGGATTGGGATCCCAACGCCCTGCTTTCAGGCAAACCCGCCGCCAAAGCCTCCGGCGCCGACGCTGCGAGTTCGGATGCCGCACCGGCGATCAGCAGCACGCCTCCGACCCCCGCCGCACCCGCAGCACCTGCTCCCACCAAAGCCGAGGAAAAAGCCGCTGCCAGCGCGGACCCCATAGGCGCCTTGGCCAAGTCCAAGGGGGCAACCGCCGATGCACCGCAAGTGGCTTTTTATGTGCAAGTGGGCGCTTTCAGAACCGCTGAAGATGCCCAAGCCCGCCGTGCCAAGCTCGCGCTGTCGGGCGTGGACGCCAAGATCACCGAACGTGAACAAGGGGGTCGCCCCCTGTTCAGGGTGCGCGTGGGCCCTTTTGACAAGCTTGAGGACGCTGAGCGCGCCAACGACAAGCTTGAAAAAGCGGGCAATGAAACCGCCCTGGTCAAAGTGCAGCGCTAAAGCGCGCCGCTTCAACGTATCCGTTTTTTTGGAGTCTGTATGACGCTACAACGCCGCGAATTTTCACAAGCCCTGGTCGCACTGACCGCACTCGGTGCTGGCCTCTCGGCGCAAGCCCAGGCGCAAAAGCCGGTGGCGGGCACCGACTACATGGTGCTGGAAACCCCCGCCTCGGTGGATGCCCCGGCCGGCAAAGTGGAAGTGATTGAGTTCTTTTGGTACAGCTGCCCGCATTGCAATGCCTTTGAACCGACCTTGAGCGCCTGGGTCAAGCAACTGCCCAAAGACGTGGTCTTCAAGCGCGTGCCGATTGCCTTCAATGCCAGCTTTGTGCCGCAGCAACGCCTGTACTACGCGCTGGAGACCATGGGCCTGGTTGAGAAAATGCATGCCAAGGTGTTTGCTGCGATCCATGTGGACAAGCTCAAACTGGCCAATGGCGACGCCATCGTGGAATGGATGGGCAAAAACGGCGTGGACAGCGCCAAGTTTTTGACCGCCTACAACTCCTTTGGTGTGGTCACCAGCGCGCAGCGGGCCTCGCAGCTACAAAACGCCTACAAGGTCGAAGGCGTGCCCGCGCTGGGTATTGCCGGACGCTTCTACACCGATGGCCAGTTGGCCAAAAGCATGGAGCGCGCGCTGCAAGTGGTGGACGCTCTGGTTGAAGACCAGCGCCCCAAAGGTGGCAAAGCAGCACCGGCCGCCAAAGCCGCCAAAAAGCCATAAAACCAGGCGCCAGTCTCGGCGCCCGGGGCACGCGGCCCCATGTTCGGTGGCTACAATGCAACGAACATGCCCACAGCAATTTTCGTGCCTTTATGAAAAAACTTTTGCCTGCACTGCTGCTCCTGGGGGCAATGCTGCCTGCGGCCTGGGCCGAAAAGACCGACCGCAGCAAACCCATGAATGTCGACGCCGACCTGCTGCGCTATGACGATGTGCAGCAAACCACCGTCTTTACCGGCAAGGTGGTGGTGACCAAAGGCAGCATCACCATCCGGGGTGCCAAGCTCGAAGTGCGCCAGGACCCGGAGGGCTACCAGTACGGCATCGTCACCGGCACGGCCGCCGAACCCGCTTTTTTTCGCCAGAAACGCGATGGCGTGGATGAATTCATCGAAGGCCAAAGCGAAACACTGGTGTACAACGGCAAGGCCGATACCGTGCGTTTTGAAAAGAGCGCCGTGCTGCGCCGCTACCGGGGCAACACCCTGGCAGACGAGGTCAGCGGCGCCGTCATCGTTTACGAAAACCTGACCGATAAATTCAGTGTGGACGGCACTGCCGCAGGTTCCGCCGTCAAAGGCCGGGTGCGCGCCACGCTCACCCCCAAGCCGGAAGGCAAGACGCCATGAATGCAGACGCCGCCAGCGTGACGCCCACGCCTGCTGCGGCGGTGGGGGTGCTGGAAGCCACGCATTTGCAGCGCGCCTATGGCAAGCGCCAGGTCGTGCGTGATGTGTCTCTGGCCGTTCGCACCGGCGAGGTCGTCGGGCTGCTGGGCCCCAATGGCGCGGGCAAGACGACTTCGTTCTACATGATCGTCGGGCTGCTGCGCGCCAGTGCCGGCCAGATCACGATCGACGGCCAACGCATTGAACACATGCCCATCCACCGGCGCGCCCGTTTGGGTTTGGGCTACTTGCCACAGGAAGCGTCGATTTTTCGCAAGCTCAATGTCGAAGACAACGTGCGCGCGGTGCTGGAACTGCAGCGCGGTGCGGATGGCAAAGCCTTGACGTCCGTCGAGATTGAGTCGCGCCTCACCGCCTTGCTGCAAGACCTGCGTGTGGACCACTTGCGCGAGTCCAGTGCCTTGTCGCTCTCCGGAGGCGAGCGCCGCCGGGTAGAGATCGCTCGCGCCTTGGCCACCCAGCCCCGCTTTATCTTGCTCGACGAGCCCTTTGCCGGCATCGACCCGATTGCGGTGATTGAGATCCAGCGCATCATCAATTTTCTCAAGAGTCGCAACATCGGCGTCTTGATCACCGACCACAACGTGCGCGAAACGCTGGGTATTTGTGACCACGCATACATCATCAGCGACGGCCAGGTGCTGGCGCAGGGCACACCGTCCGAGATAGTCCACAACGCCGACGTGCGCCGGGTCTATCTGGGCGAGAACTTCAAGATGTAACCCGGCATGCGCCAAGGCCTTTCACTTCGCGTCTCTCAGCATCTGGCGCTCACGCCCCAGTTGCAGCAGTCCATCCGCTTGCTGCAACTCTCGACGCTGGAACTCGGCCAGGAGATCGAGCAAATGCTCGAAGCCAATCCTTTTCTGGAGATGGACCACGAGGCCGCAGAACGCGAACAGTACGGCCTGGCGCAAGCCGACATGCCGGTGAGCGAAGGCGACCGCATCAGCGAATTCGCGCCCAGCACCACCACCGATTTTTCAACCACAAGCAGCAGCGACAACACGGACCAGGACGCCACCCCCCTGAGCGCCGAGCCGGGTGACGACGGCGTGAGCTGGGAAGGCGATGGCACCACCGAGACCACGCCCGACGACGGCGAATGGGGTGGCGATGCCCCTGCGCGCACCAACAACCTGGGTGACACCGAAGACAAAGACGCCACCGAGCTCGCACGGGTGCAGGAGTCGCTGCAAGCGCACTTGCTGCGCCAGGCCCTGCGCCTGCGTTTGAGCGACACCGACAGTGCTGCCCTGCGGTTTTTGATCGAGTCGCTCAACGACGACGGCTACCTCGAAGACCCACTCGAATCTTTGGCCCAAAGCCTGGCGGGCGACGACCTGGAACAAATCGAAGACCTGGTGCACCACTTCACCGTGGCGCTGGGCCTGCTGCACAGCCTGGAGCCGGTGGGCGTGGGCGCTCGCGACCTGGGCGAATGCCTGCGTCTGCAAGTGCGCGCCTTGCTGGCGGGGCTGGAGGGCGATACGCCGGAACACGAGGAACGCCGCGAACTGCTGGAAGTGGCGCTGCGCGTGTGCCAGCAGCCCATGGACTTTTTGGCGCGGCGCGACATCAAGCGCCTGGTGGCGCTGGGCGTGGGCAGTGACGCACTGGTGCGCGAAGCGATTGCACTGATCGGGCGGCTCGAGCCCAAGCCGGGCCGCCGCTTTGTGGATGTGGAGCGCAACATCGTGGTGCCTGACGTGCTGGTCAGCGCCATCCACAAAGCGGGTGCCACGCCCAAATTCAGGGTGCAGCTCAACCCCGACGTCATGCCCCGCCTGCGGGTGCACGACATTTATGCCAACGTGCTGCGCAACCACAAATCGAGCTCCAGCCACGCTGGGCTGCAGCAGCGCCTGCAAGAGGCGCGCTGGTTTATCAAAAACATCCAGCAACGCTTTGACACCATCTTGCGGGTCAGTACTGCGGTGGTGGAGCGGCAAAAAAGCTTTTTCACCCACGGTGAACTGGCCATGCGCCCCTTGGTCTTGCGTGAGATTGCCGAAGAACTCGGCCTGCACGAGTCCACCATCAGCCGCGTGACCACGGCCAAGTACATGTCCACGCCCTTTGGCACCTTTGAGCTCAAGTATTTCTTTGGCTCCGGGCTGGACACCGAGTCGGGCGGCAGCGCCTCCAGCACGGCGGTGCGCGCCATCATCAAGCAGTTCATTGCGGCAGAAAACCCCAAGAAGCCCCTGAGCGACAACCAGTTGTCCGAGATGCTCAAAGAGCAAGGCATTGAATGCGCGCGCCGTACCGTGGCCAAGTACCGCGAGGGGCTCAAAATCGCTCCCGCCAGTTTGCGCAAAGCGCTCTAAAGGAAACCGTTTGAACCAGCTCCAACTCTTTCTTCCCTGCGCTGCCGGGGTGGAAGACTATCTCGCCCCTGAGATCTTGCAAATCACCGGCCTGCCGCCAGGCTGCATCACCAAACAACGGGGTGGCGTGGCGGTGCGCTCTTCGTTCTCAGACGCTATGCGCCTGAACCTGTATTGCCGCCTGGCGCAGCGCGTGCTGGTGCTGGTGTCGTACACCGAATACCGCAGCGAGGCCGACCTCTACCGCGCCGCCATGGCCGTGCCGTGGGAGCACTGGTTCACACCACGCCAAAGCATCAAAATTGAAGTCACTTCGCAGCACAGCCCTTTGACCTCGCTGAACTTTGCAGCGCTCAAGGTCAAAGACGCCGTGTGCGACCGCTTTCGCGAAACCTCGGGCGGCGTGCGACCCGACGTCAACACCCAGTGGCCCGATGTGCGCATCTTTGCCCACCTGACCACCGACGCCTGCTCGCTCTACATCGACACCTCAGGCGAGCCCTTGTTCAAACGCGGCTGGCGCGAAGACAAGGGCGATGCGCCGCTCAAAGAAACCCTGGCTGCGGCCATGATTGCGGCCAGCGGCTGGGCCTCGGGCGACGACGACCTGCTGCCCTTGTACGACCCCTGCTGCGGCAGCGGCACGGTGCTGATCGAGGCCGCACAAATTGCCTGCAATATTGCAGCCGGGTCTTTGCGCCACTTTGCTTTTGAGAAGTTTGTGCCCTTCCGTTCGCAAGAGTGGGCGGCCATGAAGCAAGAAGCCGCTGACGGAGTGGTCAAGCCCGAGCCCGGCCAGGCCGCGCTGATTTACGGCAGCGATGTGTCGTTCCGCATGGTCGACTTTGCGCAGCGCAACGCCGAGCGCGCCGGTGTGGCTGACGTGATCGAGTTCCGGGGTGGCGACGCTTTGCAACGCATGCCGCCGATTGACGCAGCGGCAACGGGCGGCGGCGTGATGATTTTGAACCCACCCTACGGCGAGCGTATTGACGTGGGCGGCGTGGCCGGTGCCGGGCGGCGCCCGGCGCAGGCGGCGCGCGATGCGTTTGACGACGAAGACGCGCCCCAAGGCCGCTTCGGTGCGCGCGAACTGGCGCATACCGAAGACGGCGGCGAGTTTTTCAGCCAATTGGCCAGCCACTGGAAGAAAAACTTCAGCGGCTGGAGCGCCTGGATGCTCACCCCCGACCTGAAACTGCCCGGCAAGATGAGGCTCAAAGAGTCGCGCCGCGTGCCCATGTGGAACGGCCCCATCGAGTGCCGTCTGTTCAAGTTCGACATGGTGGCTGGTCGCATGGCCAAAGACGCTGCTACACCCGGTGTCTGAGCCGTCCACCGAGGCGCCCGTCGCCAGCCTGGTGCTGGACACCAACATCGTGCTCGACCTGCTGGTGTTTCAAGACCCGGCCACGCTGGAGCTCAACCAAGCGCTGCGCGAAGCCATCACACGGGGTCAGCCGCGCTGGCTGGCTACGGCGGCGATGCGCGAAGAGCTGGCCCGTGTGCTGACCTACCCGCAGGTGCTCAAGCGCATGGCGTTTTACGGCCGCAGCGCCCCCGAGGTGCTGGCCGAGTTTGACCAGCTGTCGGTGCAAGTAGCGCCCGCTCCCAAGGCCAGTGTCACCTGCAAAGACCCCGACGACCAGCAATTCATCGACCTGGCAGTGGCCCACCGCGCCACCCTGCTGAGCAAAGACCACGCCGTGCTGTGCATGGCCAAGCGCATGGCGGCGCTGGGGGTGCCTTATGTGGGCGTGGTGTGGGGTG
>CANBQX010000060.1 GCA_947371775.1 Comamonadaceae bacterium | reverse complement strand
CGGTAAGCTTCTACCCTATCGGGCGTCTGGCTTTGCCCAGAGGCCGCTGCAAACTACACCATGACCTATTCGCTGCACACCCTCCACGGCAACGCCTACGAATCTCCCCCTGATGCACCCACCGGATGGGCGCGCTTTGCCACCGAAATCGCCATCATCGCGGGCTTTTTAGGCCTGGCCTTCGCCCTCCTGGCCTTGGCCAGTTACTCCATCCAGGACGCAGCCTGGACCACCTCGGGCGGCGGCGGTGCGACCAAAAACCTGGCGGGACACGCGGGTGCGCTGGGCGCCGATCTTTTGTACTTCTTGTTTGGCTACTCGGCCTGGTGGCTGGTGGCTGTGGGTTTGCGGGGTTGGGTGAGCCTGGTGGCACTGCGCTTTGCGTCTCCGGTGGTGGTAGAGCCTGAGGACTTGCCCGCCGAGCCGCTGGTCTTTCAACGCAGCCAGTTTTGGATCGGCTTAGCTTTGTTGTTGTGCGCCAGCGCCACCTTGGAGTGGGCGCGCCTGTACCGCCTGGAGAGCCATTTGCCCGGCACCAGCGGCGGTGTGGTGGGCTACTTGCTGGGCATGCAGGGTGTGCATTGGCTGGGCTTTGCGGGCTCCGGTTTGCTGGCCATCGTGTTGGGCGTGATGGGCGCAGGCTGGGCCTTTCGATTTTCCTGGTTGGCCGCAGCGCAGGCGCTGGGTGCCTGGATTGACGGGCGCTGGGAGTCGATGCGGGAGCGCCGCGAGATTGCCCAGGACATGGAGTTGGGCCAGCAAGCGGTGCGCGAGCGTGAGGTTCTATTCACCGAACCAATGATGGAAGTGGCCCCGGGTGAGGCGTCTGAGTTGGCGCCCATGCCGTTTGCGCCTGTCGAGCCGCGCGTGGTGATTGAGCAGCCCGCCGTGGAAGTGCCACCCAGCACACGGGTGGCCAAAGAGCGGCAAAAGCCCTTGTTCTCTGAAATGCCCGACAGCAAGCTGCCCCAGGTGGCGCTGCTGGACGAAGCCTTGCTGCGCCAGGAGACCGTATCGCCCGAGACGCTGGAGATGACCAGCCGCATGATTGAGAAAAAACTCAAGGACTTCGGCGTGGAAGTGCGCGTGGTGCTGGCCCAACCCGGCCCGGTGATCACCCGCTACGAAATTGAACCTGCCACCGGCGTGAAAGGCTCGCAAATTGTGGGCCTGGCCAAAGACCTGGCGCGTTCCTTGAGTTTGGTGTCCATCCGCGTGGTGGAGACGATTCCAGGCAAAAACTACATGGCCTTGGAACTGCCCAATGCCAAGCGCCAGTCCATCCGCCTTTCGGAAATTTTGGGCTCCGCGGTCTACAACGACGCCAAGTCCCTGCTCACCATGGGCTTGGGCAAAGACATTGTGGGCAACCCCATCGTGGCCGACCTGGCCAAGATGCCGCACGTGCTGGTGGCCGGCACCACCGGCTCGGGCAAATCGGTGGGTATCAACGCCATGATTTTGAGCCTCTTGTACAAGGCCGAGGCGCGCGATGTGCGCTTGCTGATGATTGACCCCAAGATGCTGGAGATGAGCGTCTACGAAGGCATTCCGCACCTGCTGGCCCCAGTGGTAACGGACATGCGCCAGGCCGCCCACGGCCTGAACTGGTGCGTGGCCGAAATGGAAAAACGCTACAAGCTGATGAGCAAAATGGGCGTGCGCAATCTGGCCGGCTTTAATGCCAAACTCGACGAAGCCACGGCCGCAGGCACCTTTATTTACAACCCTTTCAGCCTCACGCCCGAAGACCCCGAACCCCTGCAGCGCCTGCCCCACATCGTGGTGGTGATTGATGAGTTGGCCGATCTGATGATGGTGGTGGGCAAAAAGATTGAAGAGCTGATTGCCCGCCTGGCGCAAAAAGCGCGCGCCGCGGGTATTCACTTGATTTTGGCAACGCAGCGGCCCAGCGTGGACGTGATCACCGGCCTGATCAAGGCCAACATCCCCACCCGTATTGCCTTCCAGGTGAGCAGCAAGATCGACAGCCGCACCATCCTCGACCAAATGGGTGCCGAAGCGCTGCTGGGCATGGGCGACATGCTCTACATGCCCAGCGGCACTGGCTTGCCCATCCGCGTGCATGGCGCCTTTGTGAGCGACGAGGAAGTGCACCGCGTTGTGAAGTACCTGAAAGAGCAGGGGGGCGAGCCCAATTACGTTGAAGGCCTGCTCGAAGGCGGCACGGCGGAAGGCGACGACGGCGACGGCACCTTTGGCGACTCCAGCGGCGAAAAAGACGCACTCTACGACCAGGCCGTGGAGGTGGTGCTTAAGAACCGCAAGGCCAGTATTTCGTTGGTGCAGCGTCACCTCAAGATTGGCTACAACCGCGCAGCGCGTTTGGTGGAAGACATGGAAAAAGCGGGGCTCGTGAGTTCCATGAGCGGTAGCGGTCAGCGCGAAATTTTGGTGCCTGCGCGCGCTGAATGATGGCCACGCTCCGCTTGCGTTTTGTTGCTGCCTTCGCTGGTGCGGCCCTGTGCCTGAACGCGGCGTGGGCCGGTGGTTTAGAGACCCTGGACGCCTTTGTCAAAAACGTCAAAAGCGGCCGCGCCACGTTTACCCAGACAGTGACTGCGCCCGCCAAAGACGGGCAAGTGGTGCGTGCCAAGGTGTCCAGCGGCAGCTTTGAATTTGTGCGGCCCAACCGCTTCAAGTTCATCTACAAAAAACCGTTTGAGCAAAGCATCGTGGCCGACGGCCAAACGCTGTGGCTCTACGACGTGGACCTGGCCCAGGTCACCGCCCGCAAGCAAGCGGCGGCGCTGGGCTCCACGCCTGCTGCGCTCATCAGCGCCGCGCCCGATCTCAAGGCCTTGCAAGCGGAATACACATTGACAGACGCGCCTGCGGCCGAGGGCCAGGAGTGGCTGCAGGCCACGCCCAAGTCCAAAGAAGGCAGCTTGCAAAGCGTGCGCGTGGGCTTCAAGAACGGCATGTTGGCCACATTGGAGATTTTGGACAGCTTCGGCCAGCGCTCGGTCCTGCAGTTCAGCGCCTTTGAGGCCAACGCGGCGATAGAGCCGGGCAGCTTTCAATTCAAGCCGCCTGCAGGCGTGGATGTGGTGCGCCAGTAGTCGCATAGCAGCGCATGGCCGATCTTTTTGCATCCCAACCCACAGCCCCGCTGGCCGAGGCGCTGCGTCCGCAAACGGTGGCGGACGTCATTGGCCAAAGCGATTTGCTGGCCGCTGGCAAGCCCTTGCAACTGGCATTTGCGTCGGGCAAGCCGCATTCCATGATTTTGTGGGGGCCGCCCGGCGTGGGCAAAACCACGCTGGCGCGGTTGACCGCTACGGCCTTTCAGTGCGAGTTCATCGCGCTGTCTGCCGTGTTCTCGGGTGTCAAAGACATTCGTGCTGCGATGGAGCAGGCCCAGGCCCATCTCGCGCAGGGCAAACACACCATCTTGTTTGTGGACGAGATCCACCGCTTCAACAAATCGCAGCAAGACGCACTATTGCCCTATGCCGAGTCAGGTCTGGTCACGCTGATTGGTGCCACCACCGAGAACCCTTCGTTCGAGGTCAATTCCGCACTGCTCTCGCGTGCACAGGTCTATGTGCTCAAGTCGCTCACCGACGATGAGTTGCGCCTCTTGCTGCAGCGCGCACAAGACAAAGTGTTGGGCCATTTGCATTTTGAAGAGCGTGCCATTGCCACGCTGGTGGGCTATGCCGACGGCGACGCGCGGCGCATGCTGAATCTGCTGGAGCAGTGCAATACGGCCGCAGCGGCAGCAGGCATCAGTGACATTGACGGTGCTTTTATTGAAAACGCCCTGGCCATCAATGCCAAGCGCTTTGACAAGGGCGGCGACAACTTTTACGACCAGATTTCAGCCCTGCACAAATCGGTGCGCGGCTCCAACCCCGACGCTGCGCTTTATTGGCTGTGCCGCATGCTGGACGGCGGTGCCGACCCCAAGTACCTGTCGCGCCGCATCGTGCGCATGGCCTGGGAAGACATTGGCCTGGCCGACCCGCGTGCCATGCAAATCGCCAACGATGCAGCCCTCACCTTTGAGCGTTTGGGCTCGCCCGAAGGCGAACTGGCTTTGGGCCAATCCGTGGTCTATTTGGCCGTGGCCGCCAAAAGCAATGCCGGTTACAAGGCCTACAACAAGGCCCGCGCCTTTGTGAAAACCGACAAGAGCCGCGAAGTACCCGTGCATCTGCGCAATGCGCCCACCAAGCTCATGAAAGAGCTGGGCTACGGCCATGAATACCGCTACGCCCATGACGAACCCCATGCCTACGCTGCGGGGGAGACCTACCTGCCCGACGGTATGGCAGACCCGGCCTGGTACCAGCCCGTGCCACGCGGCCTGGAGAGCAAGATTGCAGAAAAGATGGCGTTCTTGAAGGGCTTGGACACGCAGGCAGGCAAAGATTGAAGGTCGGCTCTGCAAACCCGCCGGGCGCAGGAGCGCGCCGACTCAGAGACAATCACCCATCACACCGAACGGACTGGATATGAACGAAGACGAACGCTGCTGCGGCACTGGAACTTGCATTGTCGACGCCGAAGGCCGTTGCTGGTGTGGACAGCAGTGGGACGGGCAGACCATGTGCCGCCCGCCCATGGACAAGGCCGATGCACCTGCCCCGCAAGAGGGTGGGCCTGGCGCCACCGCGCACTGAGTTCCGACGGCTATGACACTCGCTGCCCGCTCTGCCCTCGATGCGCTGGACGAAGGCTGCCGCTCCCGTGTGGTCGAAATGGCCTGGGAGGACCGCACTGCGTTCGAGGCCATTGAGGCCCAGTTTGGATTGAATGAGTCCGCCGTCATTGCCCTCATGCGCCGCAGCCTGTCGCCCTCGTCGTTTCGCATGTGGCGCAAGCGCGTGACCGGGCGCAAAACCAAGCATGCGCAGTTGCGTGGCGCGGCATTTCTGCGCCATCGCGCAAGCCACACCCGCCAGCAATAAAGGCGGTCTCTGTCATGTCCAAGCAAAGAGCCCTGGTGTGGTTCAAACGTGACCTGCGCGTGCACGACCATGCGGCGCTGGCCGCTGCGCAAACGTGCGACGACGCGCTGGCGATTTTTATCATCGAGCCCGATTGGCTGCAAAGCGAGGAGTGCGACGCCAGCCACGTGGATTTCGCGCTGAGCTGCCTGGCCGAGCTGCGCAGCGCATTGGCGGTGCGGGGCTTGCCCCTGCTGGTGCGCGTGGGATCTGCGGTTCAAGTGTTGGCGCAGTTGCACCGGGAGCTGGCCTACACCCAGGTGCTGAGCCACGAAGAAACCGGATCCGGCTGGTCGTATGCAAGGGACATTGAGGTGGCCGCCTGGTGCCAATCGAACCAGGTAGCCTGGCAGGAATTTACCCAAACCGGTGTGGTGCGGCGCTTGCGCAGTCGTTCGGGCTGGGCCCAGCGCTGGCAGGCGCGCATGGATGCACCGCTGCAGGTCTTGCAACACGGGTTTACTGCGGCCACCCGCTTGGAGCAGCCCGCGCTCCCCACACTGGCCTCCTTGGGGCTGGCCGCGCACGAAAAGACATTGCAGACGTCGGGCGAAAAAGCGGCACGGCGCATGCTCGCCAGCTTTTTGCAAGAGCGCGGTTTTGATTACCGCAAGGCACTGTCCAGTCCCTTGAGTGCCGAGGAGGGCTGCAGCCGCCTGAGCCCGCATTTGGCCTTTGGCACGCTGTCTTTGCGCACCGTGCACCAGGCCACCGAGGTGGCCATTCGTCAGACCCCTGAGCGATCGCTGGCCTATGCGCTGCGCGGTTTTGCGGGGCGGCTGCGCTGGCATTGCCATTTCATGCAAAAGCTCGAAGACGAGCCCCGCATTGAGTTTGAGAATTTTGCGCGTGTCTGCGATGGCCTGCGGGAGAGCGACTTCAACGAGGCCCACTTTGCCGCCTGGTGTGAAGGGCGCACGGGTTACCCTATGGTGGACGCCTGTATGCGATCGCTGCGCGCTACCGGCTGGCTTAACTTTCGCATGCGGGCCATGCTGGTCAGTTTTTCCAGCTACCACCTGTGGTTGCATTGGCGCCGAACCGGTGTGTTTTTGGCCCGCCAGTTTTTGGACTTTGAGCCGGGCATTCACTGGAGCCAGATGCAAATGCAAAGCGGCACCACCGGCATCAACACCTTGCGCATGTATTCGCCCACCAAGCAGGCCTTGGACCAGGACCCCCAGGGCCTGTTTATTCGCCGCTGGGTTCCGGAGCTGGCACGCGTGCCGCTGCCTTATCTGGCCCAGCCCTGGAAGATGGAAGAGAGCGTGCAGCGCATGGCCGGCTGCACCATGGGCGTGGACTACCCGTGCCCCATCGTGGATGAGAAACAGGCACTCAAGGCCGCCAAAGACCGCATGTACGGCTTGCGCCAAACCCAGGAGGCGCGCGAGGAATCCAGCGCGGTACAGATGCGCCATGGTTCGCGTAAAAGTGGCCTGCCGCCCTCCGGGCAGCGCCGCAAAGCGGCACCCCAGCGTTCTGCCAAGCGTGCCTTGCAAACCCCTTCGATGCCGTCCCCACAGGGCGATCTTTTTTCCTAACGAGCGACCTGTTCAGCGATGCAAACCGACTTCAAGGGCAACAAAAAATCCCTCCCCAGCAAACCCTGTGCGGTCTGCGGGCGCACCATGACCTGGCGCAAGGCCTGGGCCAAAAATTGGGATGCGGTGCTGTACTGCTCCGACGCCTGCCGCGCCAAAAAGAGCCCCGCGGCACCGAAGGTGCTGCATGGCTGACTCCGTACACATGCCCAGCGCGCCTCCCGCCAAAGTGCGCCATCTGGTGATCGTTCTGGGCGATCAACTCGACGCCCAGTCCTCGGCCTTGCAGGACTTTGATGCGACGCAAGATGTGGTCTGGATGGCCGAAGTTGCAGAGGAGTCCACCCACGTCGGGTCGGCCAAACAACGCATTGCGGTGTTTTTGAGTGCGATGCGGCACTTTGCACAGGAGCTGCGTGCGCGGGGCTTTCCACTGCACTACATCCGCATGGATGACCCGGACAACCGTGGCACGCTGGCCTTGGAACTGGAGCGCGCGATTGACCCACTGCAACCCGCCGCGCTGGTACTGACCGCGCCAGGCGACTGGCGCGTGCTGCAAAGTCTGCGCGCCATGGCAAAACAGCACAGCCTGCCGCTGGACTTGCGCGATGACAGCCATTTTTTCAGCACGGTGCGCGAATTTGCAGCGCATGCCGAAGGTCGCAAGCAGCTGCGTCTGGAGTACTGGTACCGCGAGCTGCGCCACAAGCATGGCATCTTGATGGACGGCAAATTGCCCGTCGGCGGGCAATGGAATTTTGATGCCGACAACCGCGAATCCTTTGGCAAAACCGGCCCGCAAAACCTGCCACCCCCCAGTCGCTTTGCGCCCGACGCCATCACCCAAGAGGTGCTGGACCTGGTCAACACGCGCTTTGCCCATCACCCGGGCGGCTTGCAAAGCTTCGCCTGGCCGGTAAACCGCGCGCAGGCTTTGCTTGCGTTGCAGGCGTTCATCGATCAACGCCTGCCCTTGTTTGGCCGCTATGAAGACGCCATGTGGGCGGGCGAAGCCTGGCTCTACCACTCGCACCTGAGCTGCGCGCTCAACCTGAAACTCTTGAGCGCACGCGAAGTGGTGCAGGCGGCGGAAGGCGCGTACCACGCGGGCCACGCACCCTTGGCGGCGGTGGAGGGTTTTATCCGCCAGATTTTGGGCTGGCGCGAATATGTGCGGGGCATTTATTGGCTGCACATGCCCGGCTACCTGGAGCGCAATGCCCTGGACGCGCAAGCCGCTTTACCCGCGTGGTACTGGACCGGGCAGACCGACATGGCCTGCCTCAAAGACGCGATCACCCAGACGCTGGAGCTGGGCTACGCCCACCACATCCAGCGCCTCATGGTGACAGGCTTGTATGCCTTGTTGCTGGGCGTCAAACCGCAGGAAGTGCACCGCTGGTACCTGAGCGTCTACGTGGACGCGGTGGAGTGGGTGGAGCTGCCCAACACCCTGGGCATGAGCCAGTTTGGCGACGGCGGTTTGATGGCCAGCAAGCCCTATGTGGCCAGTGGCAAGTACATCCAGCGCATGAGCAACCACTGTACTGGCTGTCAATACGACCCCGCGCAATCCACGGGGCCCAAGGCCTGTCCCTTCACCACGCTGTACTGGGATTTTTTGATACGCCACGAGGGCCTGCTCAAAAAAAATCCGCGCATGGCCATGCAACTCAAAAACCTCGCGCGGCTCGACGATGCGGCGCGCGACACCATCACCGCCCAGGCCACGGCGCACCGCCATGCACAAATTTGAGCCCACGCTGCAAGCCGCGCAGGCCCAGCTCGACCGGGTGCGGCCGCAGACCTATGCCCAAACCCGCAACGCTTTGGAGGGCGCGGTCACCCGGCTTTCGCCCTATATCACCCACGGGCTGCTGAGCCTGCGCACGGTGTACGAGACGGTAAACGCCCGCCACCCGCTGGATGCCAAACACAAGCTGGTGTTTGAACTGGGCTGGCGCGCCTATTACCGCCATGTGTGGGCGCACCGGGGCGAGGCAATTCACCAGTCCCTGCACCCCGGACTGCTGCCCGAGGATGCCTACCAGACCACCATGCCCGCCGATGTGGTGCAAGCCCGCACCGGCGTTGCGGCGATCGACCTCGCGGTGCGCGAGCTCTATGCCAACGGCTATTTGCACAACCATGCGCGCATGTGGCTGGCCAGCTACCTGGTGCACCTGCGCAAGGTACATTGGCACACGGCGGCACAGTGGATGCTGGGCTATTTGCTGGACGGCGACGTGGCCAGCAACCACCTGAGCTGGCAATGGGTGGCGGGTACCGGCAGTGTCAAACCCTATGTGTTCAATGCAGACAACGTTGCCAAATACGCGCCCGCGCCGTGGCACAGCCCCGGTACCGTGATCGACACCAGCTACGAGGCATTGGACCGCATGGCCCGCAGCCCGAGGGCGGTGGAGCACCGCTTTGACCTGCGCCGCGCGGGCGATGGCGTGGATGCGCCGGCGCTCCTGGCCGCTCCGCCCGCTGCGGTTTGGCTGGCGCCGCAGGCCGACATCGCAGCCGGTCGCGATGTCTGGCTGGTGCATCCCTGGTCGCTTGCAGCGGACGCGTCTTCCTTAGATACCGAGGTATTGCGAATCGCCGTCGGTTTTTCTGAGCTGCACGCGCCCATGCCATGGAGTGCGCTGCGGTGGAATTTTGTGACAGAGGGCCTGCGGGCCCGCACCCCGCACCTTTGGTGGGCAAGCGTGGACGCGATCACGCAGGCCCTCAAGGGCGCCCGCTCGGTGCGTTGGCAGTCAGAGGCGCATGCCGATGCGGCGCTCGGCACTCTGCGACAACAGCTTAATGCCGGAGAGGCAAGTCCCAAGGTCACGGTGCAGACAGAAGCGCCCTTGTTTACGCCCGTGGCGCCTTATTGCGAGAGCTTTGCGAAGTGGTGGCGCTTAAGCCATCTTGCGAACGCTGGCCACAGCGATGCGCCAGGCGGGCAAACAGCGTCTGTGCGCTAGGGCGTCTTTTTGGGGTCGCTGCAACGCGGGTCGCCATCGCGTTTCCAGCAATTGCAGCTCAGGTTGAAGCTTTTCATGCTGCCTTTTTTCACACCGCTTAACCCGGTTTGTTTGGTAGCACCCACCGGAACATAGAGGTAGGGGGAAAAGGCCTTTTTCACCTCGCTGCCGTTTTGCAGTGTCACCACAGCACCATGGCAGGCCAAAGGGCCGGGGAGTCGGTTACTGATTTCGATCAGCAGCGTGGTGTCTGAATCGGTGGCCCAGCCGGCTTTTTGGTCGACGCTGCGCCACTCGGCGGCGGTGAGCGCAGGCTCTTGGAATCGGGGGCCGGACTCGAAGGGGTTCCAGGCCCAACTGGAGCTCGCCAGCAGGGACCCTAGGGCCAACATAGTCAGGCAGATCCCGTTGCGGCATCGTGCGGCGAATGGGCTGCAAATATCGGTCAATGGCGGTGTCATGGTTCAGTGCGGCTTTACAAGGCCTCAGCCACTCCAGGGGCTGAAGCCTCTATGATTGTGCAACGGTCGTCCGCAGGAATTTGTTGCCATGCATGTCAAACTGAGTTTTCTTTCTTCCAGGCCCTTGGTGGGTCTGCTCTCGCTGGGTGTGGGACTGGTCGTCATGCTCACGGGCACGCATGCCTTGGCCTACAAGGTCGAGCGCGTGTGTGAAACGACCGAACCCACCGGCAAGAAGCCCGCGATGAAGATCTGCAAAACCTTGCTCGTCAAGCCGGGTGCCGAAGGCAAGGCCGACAAAAAAGAAGAAAAGAAAGAGGAAAAACCGGCCCCTGCCCACCACTAGCCGCTGGCATCAGCCCGCTCACGCGGCCAATGCTTCCAGGGCCTCGGTGGCGGTCAGCCACTGGTCTTCCAGGGTTTTCAGTTCGTCGCTCACGGCTTTCAGGCGTTTGCCGAGTTCGGCAATTTCATGAGGCAGGGGGCTTTGGCTCAGCTTGCCCTCGAGCACTGCGCCTTCGCCGCTGAGCGTGGCGATGCGGGCGTCCAAGCGTTCAATTTCTGTCGTCAGCTTGCGTTTTTGATCGGGTGACACCACCGCCTTGACCGGTTTGGCCGAGGCCTTGGCTTGCTGCTTGTTGAGTTGGCTTTGCGCTTCTTTGACGGCTTCGCGCTGGCGCTTGGCTTCGTCTAAGAGGTAGCGCTGGTAATCGTCCAGGTCGCCGTCAAAAGGTGCCACGCCACCGCGCGACACCATCCAGAATTCGTCGCAAACCGAGCGCAGCAGGGCGCGGTCGTGGCTGACCAGCATCACCGTGCCTTCAAATTCATTGAGCGCCATGGCCAGCGC
>CANBQX010000059.1 GCA_947371775.1 Comamonadaceae bacterium | reverse complement strand
ACTCACGCTGGGCCTGCCGCCCATGCTGACGGCCGCCACCGGCATGGACGCCATTGCCCACTGCATGGAAACCTTTATGGCGCCAGCCGTCAACCCGCCCGCAGATGGCATTGGCCTGGACGGCCTGGCACGTGGCTGGGGCCATATTGGGCGCGCCACCGCCAATGGCCAGAACCGCGAAGCGCGCTGGAACATGATGAGCGCGAGCATGCAGGGCGCCATGGCTTTTCAAAAAGGTCTTGGCTGCGTGCACAGCCTGAGCCACAGCCTGGGCGGCGTCAATCCGCGCCTGCACCATGGCACCTTGAACGCCTTGTTTTTGCCGGCGGTGGTGCGCTTTAACGCGGCGGCCGATTCCATTCAAAAAGAGCAGCGCCTGCAGCGCATGGCCCACGCCATGGGCCTGGGCGGCTGTGATGCGCAGGGCGACGCGATTGCCCACGCGATTCGCGACCTGAATGCGCGCCTGGGCCTGCCCACCGGCCTGGCCGCACTGGGCGTGACTGCCGACCTGTTTGAGCGCGTGATCGATGGCGCCATGGCCGACCATTGCCACAAAACCAACCCCCGCATTGCCACCCGCGAGGACTACCGGGCGATGTTGGATGCGTCGATGTAATGGGGCAGGCCTGTGGCGTCCTTGCGCAAACTTCTTCTGCTGTGTGGGCTGGCCGTCGTGTCTGGCGGAGTGCACGCTAGCAGCTTGTTGGGCGACCACACCTGCCCGCAGTGGCTGCGCATGCAGGTGCCCGCAAAGCAAGCCTGGGCCAAGTCATTTTTGGCGCCGCTGAGCTTGGCGCTGAAGTCGATTCAAGGGTCCAAGCGCGACGCGAGCGCCGATGCGTCTCGCCCAACCGGTGATGCCGTGGCCTCCATCGACGCCTACTGCGTAGCCCACTCGGACAAGATGGCGGCGGACGGGGTGGGGGCTTACTTCAAGACGCTGGTCGGGCCTTGAGGCTGGGGCCTAGGCCAGCGCCCGAGACGAGTGCGCCACAGCCAGCACAAAGGGCAACACCAATTCAGGCACCAGGTAGCCCAGCCACAGCGCCCGAGGCTCTGGCAGCCCGACCTTGCGCATCGACAAGAGCCGCCCGCAACCCGCAATGAAAACGCCCGCTGCAATCAGGTAAACCAGCGTGCCTTGCTCCCTGACGGTCCATGCCGTCCATGCGCAAATGCCGCCCATCGAAAAGTAAATTCCACCCATGAAGCGGTGGATGTTGTCCAGCCGGGGCGAAGTGTCTGGTTGCCCCAAGTACATCTGCAACGAGCCGCCGAACAGGGCGATAGCGGCAAATGCGAAGAGGCAGGCCTGGGCGACGATTTGGCTGGTGGAAAGTGCAGTGTCCATGGTGATGATCCGTGTTAGGTCGCGCGAGCTATAGCGACTTCTTATTTAGTTGGCTCAGGCAGCACTGGGGGTGTTGAATCCCAAAAGGTGAGGTAGTCTTTCCAAACATGGTGCGTTCTCTCGTTGGTGAGTTCCAACTCACAGCCCAGATACATGGAGTCACGTAGGCTTCCGTCTCGGTACATTTCATAAACTGAATCGCATTGTGCCTGTCGATAGGAGAGCCAAGCCGTCTGCCCTTTGTTGATGGATTGCACAACTGCTTTATCGCCGGCAAATCTATTTTTTGCCGATGCCAGATATTTTCCTAAAAGGAGATTGGCAGCATCACGGTCTTTCGCTGCGCAGGCGTTTATTTCAAGCGTCGTTGATGGCCTGTCACAGTCTGAGTCCTTCGCGCGACCGATGCACGAAACGAAAATCAAAAATACTGCGAGCAGTAATTTCATGGTTCCAGCTCCCTTTGATACATCTCGGAATGGTGTTGGAGGCAGAAGCGAGCGCTCGCCAGAGCTATCGTGGCTTTCAATATTTCGCCGATGGATACTACCCACGCCGACCATCGGCTGCAAGCGATACTCAGCTGGTTGGTCGAGAGTGTCGCTTTGGCTTGCGGCCTGATGCACGCTCCTAGGGACGTGCGATTTAGCTGACCTGCACGCCCTTCCAAAACGCCACGTAGCCCTTGATGTTGGCCACTGCTTCTTTGGGCTCAGCTTGTCCACAGCGCGCCCATGGTCTGGGCGAACGCGCTGGCGACTTCGGCATGAACGTGGTGCGTGACCGCCTGGCCTGCCACGTATATCGCCTTCGGCTCTGCCCCTGGGCTGGAAAAAACCAAGGCGTCGAGCACGCACTCGCGGGGCACACCCAAGAGGTTTGAGGCCTGGTCGTCGAGCACTTGAAAGTCGGCACGTTGCCCAATCTGCAGGCCCCCCAGCGGCAGTGCGGTCGCCGCCAGACCACCGTTCAGAGCGGCCTCGAGCAGGTTGGCCGCGCTGCTGGTGCCGGGGCCACAGTGCGCAGCGACATTGCGTTTTTTGTGCATGAGGCGCTGGCTGTATTCCAGCAGGCGCAGTTCTTCGGTCCAGCCGCGGGTGACGTGGCTGTCCGAGCCCACAGACCAGCGTCCGCCCAAAGCGCAATAGGTGCTGAAATCAAACACGCCGTCGCCCAGGTTGGCTTCGGTGCTGGGGCAAATCACGGTGCTTGCGCCGCTGTGTGCCACGCCCGCGAGCTCCTGCGCTGTGGTGTGGGTGGCGTGCACCAGGTTCCAGCGGGCGTTTACGGGCGCGTGCTCGAGCAGCCATTGCACCGGGCGTTGACCGGTGTGGGCGATGCAGTCGTTGATCTCCTGTTCCTGCTCGGCGATATGGATGTGCACCGGCAGACCGCGATCGTGGGCAAACTGCGCCAGTTCGGCGATCGCGGGGCTGTCGGCGGCGCGCAGCGAATGCACAGCCACACCCAGGTTGACATGCGCCATGTCTTGGGTCTGAGTCTGCAGATCGTCCACCAGGCGACAGAGCGATGCGGGGGTCGATGCAAAGCGCTGCTGGTCGGGGCGCAGACCGGTGGCGCCAAAGCCCGAGCGCATGTACAGCGTGGGCAAGAGCGTGAGGCCCATTCCCACCCTCTGCGCGGCGCGCACCAAGGCCATGGACATATCAAGTGCCGACGCTGGCGGGCTGCCAAGCGCCGCGTTGTGCAGGTAATGGAATTCGCAGACTTGGGTATAGCCTCCGGCCAGCAGCTCGGTGTAGAGCAAGGCGGCAATGTGCTCCAACTGCGCGGGCGAAATGCGCAAGGCAGCGGCGTACATGCGCTCGCGCCAGCTCCAAAAGTCGTCGCGGCTGGCGGCCGTGTTTGCACTGCGTGCAGGGCTGCGCTGCTCGGTCAGGCCCGCAATGGCCCGCTGAAAAGCGTGGCTGTGGGCATTCACCACGCCCGGCAATACCGGCCCTGCCAGGCAATGCGCACCCGCGCGCTGGTCGGGTGTAGCGCCCGGCGCAATGGCCGACCAGTGGCCGGTGGCGTCCACCGTGAGCAGTACGTCAAAGGCCCATGCGCCGTTGACCCAGGCTTGGGGCGCAAAAAACCGGGTTTCAACGGGGTGCATACAAATCCTTGCAAGCCTGTAGCGCCGCGGCCAGCATGGCCTGCAACTGCGCTTGAATGTGCTGCGCCCGATCTGGCGCATAGGCAAAGGGCGCGGCCTCGTGCATGTACAAACCTTGGCACATCTCGAGTTGCACGGCGTGCACATGCTTCGCCGGTGCGCCGTAGTGGCGGGTGATAAAGCCGCCCTTGAAGCGGCCATTGACCACATGGCTGGTCTGGGGCGCAGCGGCGCACACCGCCAGCACAGCTTGGGTGATTGATGGATGTGCGCTGAGGCCGCTGGCGGTTCCGATGTTGAGGTCGGGGAGCACACCCTCAAACAGCCAGGGAATGTGCGAGCGGATGCTGTGCGCGTCCCACAACAAGGCGAAACCGTGGACGGCGGTCAGGCGCGCGAGTTCGGCTTGCAGCGCATGGTGGTACGGTTCCCAGTACAGGCGGCGTCGACGCGCGCGCTCCGATGCGTCCGGCACGCAGCCCTCGCGGTACAGGGGGTCACCGGTAAAAAAGCGGGTGGGGCAAAGCTCGGTGTTGGACGCGCCAGGGTACATGGGCGCATCGTCTGGCGGGCGGTTGGCGTCAATGACATAGCGGCTGACCTGCGCGCACAGCACGCTGGCACCGAGCCAGGGCGCAAAGTCGTAAAGCCGCTCTAAGTGCCAGTCGGTGTCTTCTAGCGCAAGGGCCCGAGGCACGTACTGCGCGTGCAACTCGGCCGGAATATGGGTGCCAATGTGCGGCATGCTCACCAGCAGCGGCACGCTGCCCTGGCGCAAGGAGTGGCTGGGGGAAGTGCTCATCGCAGCTGGCCTTCAAAAACGGTTTGGAGATGGGGCTTGGCCCCCAGCGCGTAGGCCAGCTGCGCAGGATGGGACACATCCCACAGCACAAAGTCGGCGCGCAGGCCTGGGGCCAACACGCCCCGGTCGTTCAGGCCCAACGCGCGCGCGGCGTGGCGGGTGACGCCGGCCAATGCTTCTTCGGGCGTCAAGCGAAACAACGTGCACGCCATATTGAGCATGAGCAGCAGCGAGGTGCAGGGCGAGGTACCTGGATTGCAGTCGGTGGACACTGCCAGGGGCACGCCGTGGTGGCGCAGCAGGTCTATGGGTGGCAGCTTGGTTTCGCGCAAAAAATAAAAGGCACCCGGAAGCAGAACCGCCACGCTGCCGGCCTGGGCCATCGCGGCTGCACCTTCGTCGGACAACCACTCCAAGTGGTCGCAGCTTAATGCACCAAAACCAGCGGCGAGTTGCGCCCCTGCGCTGTCGCTCAACTGCTCGGCATGCAGCTTGACCGGTAGGCCCAAGGCACGCGCCGCTTCAAAGAGGCGCGCGGTTTGCGCCGGACTGAAGGCAATGCGTTCGCAAAATGCGTCCACCGCGTCCACCAGGCCTTCGGCGTGCAGCACGGGCAGCATGCGCAGCACCTCGTCCATATAGGCGTCACTTTGGCCCCCAAATTCAGGCGGCAAAGCGTGTGCGCCCAAAAAGCTGGTGCACACGGCCACCGCATGCTCGGTGCCCAGAGCGCGCGCCACTTGCAGGCATTTGCGTTCGTGTTCGAGCGCCAGCCCATAGCCCGATTTGATCTCCAAGGTGGTCACGCCTTCGGCCAGCAATTGGCGCAGTCGGCGCGTGGCGCTGGCCTGGAGTTCTTGCATGCTGGCTTGGCGCGTGGCGCGCACGGTGGAGGCAATGCCGCCGCCTTGGCGGGCAATTTCTTCGTAACCCGCGCCGTGCAGGCGCTGCTCAAATTCCGCAGCCCGGTCGCCGCCGTACACCAGGTGCGTGTGGCAATCAATCAGGCCCGGGGTGATGAGTGCGCCGCCCGCATCGTGCTGCGTATGGCATTGGGCACGCAGGGCCTCGGGCAATTCGGCCAAGGGCCCCACCCATTGCAGGTTGGTGCCTTGCACCACCAGCGCTCCGTCGGGCACCAGGCCATAAGGCTGCCGGGCGTGGGGCTGCATAGTGGCCAAGGTGCAGTGCTGCCAAAGCGTCAGGGGCATGGTTGGATCTCCATCAACAAAGCATTGGCGGCCGTCACCGCAAGGTCCACGCCTGCGGGCAGCACTTGCCAGGCCAGCGTCTGTGCGCACAGGGCGGTGTGATCGTGCCCTAGGCGGAGTTCTGCGCCCGCATCGCCCGACCATACCGCCACCGTGCGTGCGAGAGTGCCTGCGGTTTGCAGGTGGCCGGTCACACGTTGCATGTGGGCGCGGGCCAGGTCGGCACGCACCATGAGGTTGAAGTCTTGCGTGGCGCCATCGATCAGTGTGCAGTCCACGGGCAGGGCGCCGTCAAAGCAAAACGGGCTGCTTGCAAGCGTGAGCGTATGCACGTCATCCAGCTCCGCTGCGCCCAGGCGCAAGCGCACACCCGCGCCCGAGAGCACCGCAAACCAGCGCTGCACGTTTGCAAAACGAGAGAACGGCCCGTCGGCCTGCACCTCGGCCACTGACAGGCGAAACACCCAGTCGGCGGGGCTTGGCCAGGCCAGCAGCTCACGGGTCAGGCCTCCGCCGTTTTTCCAGGCGCTGGGCGTTACGTTCGCCAGGGCAATGCTGTGCCAGCTCATAGTGCAAAGTTGCCGCGCAGGCTGTAGCGCATGCCGGGGTAGACCAGGCGCGCCTGGCTGGCCACGTGGGCACCGCTGACGGTGCAGCGGGTGATGATCAAGCAGGGTTCGTTGCGGCCGATGCCCAGGCTTTTGGCCTCCTGGGCGCTGGGCAGCGCGGCTTCGATCGAATAGCGCGCTTCGGTCAGAGGTGCGCAGGCAAACAGGTACTGGGTGGGCGTGGTGGTTTGAAAGTTGGCGGTCAGGTAGCCGGGCGCGGCAGCTGGATTGACGTGGCGGTCTTCCAGCTGAATCGCCACGCCGTCTTCGAAATGAACCATTACCGAATGGAACACCGGCGCGCCCAGCCGCACGCCCAGGGCCTGCACCAAAGCGGCGTCCGCCACCACCACCTCCAGGCGCAGCACGCGGCAGGTGTGGGTGTGGCCGCGTTCCACAACTTCTTCATGGATGTCGCGCACCGCCAGCATGCTCGAGATACGGTGCCACTGCGCCACCACCGTGCCCGAGCCGCGCTGCCGGGTCACCAGACCCTCGGCCGCCAATTCTTTGACCGCACGGTTGACCGTCATGCGGCTCACACCAAACTGCTGCTGCAAGGCCGCCTCGCTGGGCACGGTATCTCCCGCCTGCCAAACGCCGCTGGTGATTTGCGCCTTCACAAAGGTTTTGATCTGCTCGAACGCAGGCGAGGAGCGGGTGGGCATGGGTTATTTTTTTGCTCAGGGTTTTCACCGAATTATAAAAGTTGTATAGACAACTAAACTCCCCTGATAAACCCTTAATCACGCCTTTCGACACGCCTTTCAACCTGCCCCGCAACCCACCCTGACCCACGCAGTTTTTTGCGCTCCGTACTATGTCATCCACCTTTACCGCCGACCGATTTTCCGACTCCAAAGCCCGCCCGGTGCGCGCTCCACGCGGCCCGGTGCTGAGCTGCGCCAACTGGCAAATCGAAGCCGCCTACCGCATGCTACAAAACAACCTCGACCCCGAGGTGGCCGAAAACCCGGACGAGCTGGTGGTCTACGGTGGCATCGGCAAGGCAGCGCGCAACTGGGCCTGTTTTGACGGCATCATGGACAGCCTGCGCAAGCTTCAACCCAATGAGACGCTGTTGGTGCAAAGCGGCAAACCCGTTGGCGTGTTTCGCACCCACACCGACGCACCCCGCGTACTGCTTGCCAACTCCAACCTCGTGCCCAAATGGGCGAGCTGGGAACACTTCAACGCACTCGACCGCGCAGGGCTCATGATGTACGGGCAAATGACGGCCGGGAGCTGGATTTACATTGGCAGCCAGGGCATTGTGCAAGGCACTTACGAGACCTTTGTCGAAGCCGGACGTCAGCATTACAACGGCGACCTGAGCGGGCGCTGGGTGCTCACTGCGGGCCTGGGCGGCATGGGCGGCGCACAGCCTCTGGCGGCCAGCTTTGCCGGCGCTTGTTCGCTCACTATTGAGTGCCAGCAAAGCAGCATCGACTTTCGCTTGCGCACCCGCTACCTAGACAAACAAGCGGCCACCTTGGACGAGGCGCTGGAACTGATCGCGCACCACACCGCTCGCAAAGAAGCGGTGTCGATTGGCTTGTGCGGCAATGCCGCCGACGTGCTGCCTGCACTGGTGCGCCGCGCCAAGGCAGGAGGCCTGCGGCCGGACATCGTGACCGACCAAACGTCGGCGCACGACATCATCAACGGCTACCTGCCGCGTGGCTGGAGCGTGGCGCAATGGAAGGCGGCGCAAAAGGACGCGTCGCAGCACGCCGCTTTGACGCAAGCCGCCGGTGAATCCTGCGCGGTGCATGTGCAAGCGATGCTCGATTTCCATGCCATGGGTATTCCCACGGTCGATTACGGCAACAACCTACGCCAAGTGGCCAAGGACTACGGCGTGGCCCATGCGTTTGACTACCCCGGCTTTGTGCCCGCCTATGTGCGACCCCTGTTTTGCAAGGGCGTGGGGCCCTTCCGCTGGGTGGCCCTGAGCGGCGACCCGGAAGATATCCGCAAGACCGACGCCAAGATGAAAGAACTGTTTCCCCACAACGCCGGCCTGCTGCGATGGCTGGACATGGCGGGCGAGCGCATTGCCTTTCAGGGCCTGCCCGCGCGCATTTGCTGGATTGGCCTGGGCGAGCGGCACCTGGCCGGGCTGGCTTTCAACGAGATGGTCCGGAGTGGCGAACTCAAAGGCCCCGTGGTCATTGGCCGCGACCACCTGGACAGTGGCTCGGTGGCCTCGCCCAATCGCGAAACCGAGGCCATGCAAGATGGCTCGGACGCGGTGTCTGATTGGCCGCTGCTCAACGCCTTGCTCAACACCGCCAGTGGTGCCACCTGGGTCAGCCTGCACCATGGCGGCGGCGTGGGCATGGGCTACAGCCAACACAGCGGCGTGGTGATCGTGGCCGATGGCACGCCCGAGGCGGCCGAACGTCTGGGCCGCGTGCTTTGGAATGACCCCGCCACCGGCGTCATGCGCCACGCAGACGCGGGTTATGCAGTGGCCGAACAATGCGCGCGCGAACAAGGCCTGAACCTTCCCATGAAAGCCGTCTGAGATGCGCAACACCCTGACGCTCGAGCCCGGCGCGCTGACATTGGCGCAGCTCATGGACATCCACGCCGGCCAGGTGCAGCTGCAATTGCCCGAGGCCCACCGCGCCGCCATTCGCGCCAGCCAGCAGGTGGTGCAAAACGCCGCCGACGGCGACGCGCCGGTCTATGGCGTGAACACCGGCTTTGGCAAGCTGGCCAACCAGCGCATCAGCAAATCGCAACTCGCCACGCTCCAGCTCAACCTGATCCGCTCGCACTGCGTGGGCGTGGGTGAGCCGCTGCAACCGGCTGTGATGCGCCTGATGCTGGCGCTCAAGGCGGCCAGTTTGGCGCGCGGGTTTTCCGGGGTTCGCGAGGTGGTGGTTGACACCCTGATAGCGGTCTACAACGCCGACTTGGTGCCCTGGGTGCCGTCCAAAGGCTCGGTCGGTGCGTCCGGCGATTTGGCACCCCTGGCACACATGACGCTGGCGCTGATGGGCGAAGGATTCATGCTGGTGGACGGCGTGCCCGTTCCCGCACTGGGCGCTTTGCAGGCCGCTGGCATTGCGCCACTCACGCTCGGTCCCAAAGAGGGCTTGGCGCTGATCAACGGCACACAGACCTCCACCGCGCTGGCGCTGCACGGGCTGTTGATTTTTGAGCCGGTATTGGAAGCTGCACTGGTCATCGGTGCGCTCACCATTGACGCCGCGCGCGGCAGCGACGGCCCTTTTGACCCGCGCATCCACCAGCTACGCGGTCAGCCCGGCCAGATCGACGTGGCCCAGGTCTACCGGGCTCTGCTCTCGGGCAGTGAAATCCGCAACTCGCACCTGCATGGGGACGACCGGGTGCAAGACCCTTACTGCCTGCGCTGCCAACCGCAAGTGGTGGGCGCTTGCCTGGACCAACTGCGCCACGCAGCGCGCGTGCTCTTGATCGAGGCCAACGCAGTGACCGACAACCCGCTGGTGTTTGCGCAAGACGGTGCGATGCTCTCAGGCGGCAACTTCCACGCCGAGCCCGTGGCCCTGGCTGCCGATGGCATGGCCTTGGCCATCGCAGAAATAGGAGCCATTGCCGAGCGGCGCATCGCCATGTTGATCGACAGCAGCGTGTCGCGCCTGCCGCCATTTTTGACTGACGATGCAGGCCTTAACAGCGGCTTCATGATTGCGCATGTGACTGCCGCTGCCCTGGCGTCCGAGAACAAATCGCTGGCGCACCCGGCCAGCGTGGACAGCCTGCCCACCAGCGCCAACCAGGAAGACCATGTGTCCATGGCCACCTTTGCCGCGCGGCGCTTGCAGGCCATGGTGAGCAATACCGCACACATCTTGGGGATTGAACTATTGGCGTCGGCCCAGGGCATTGATTTTTTGCGGCCTTTGCAAAGTTCGCAGGCGCTTGAAGCGGTGCACGCGCTCTTGCGCACGCACATTCCGAAAATGGAGCATGACCGCTACCTGGCGCCTGATATTGCGCACGCCACCGCACTGGTGGAGAGTGGCGCGTTGGCCCGGATACTGCACACCTTGCCTGCGCTGCCAGCGCTTTGGGTTGCGGCCTGATGCACGCCCCTAGGGACGTGCGATTTAGCTGACCTGCACGCCTTTCCAAAACGCCACGTAGCCCTTGATGTTGGCCGCTGCTTCTTTGGGCTCTGCGTAGTACCAGGCGGCGTCGGGGTTGAGTTCGCCATCGACAATGAGCGAGTAATAACTTGCTTGCCCTTTCCAGGCGCAACTGGTCTTGTGGTTGCTAAAGCTGATGAACTGTTGGTTCACAGACGCCGCAGGGAAATAGTGGTTGCCCTCGACCATCACAGTGGCGTCGCTCTCGGCGATCACGGTGTTTTTCCAAACTGCTTTCATGCGGATGCTCCTGAGGTGCCAATTCGGCTTGCCGCGCCAGTGTGACGCTGGCGCGGATGCTAGCTTGCTTTGGATTCACGCAATTCGGGCGGGAAATCTATGCGTCGCAACCGCGCTGACCGTCCCTATCTCAGCGTTGCACCTTCTCGCGGCGATAATTGCCCCTTTGTCAGGCCCAGGTTGTGGGCCCTGAACCGCACTTTTTTGATAAGAAGCCTACCCGCATGACTGCTACCACCACGCCGGGCGCCATGAGCGTTGCCGATATCCGCAAGACGTTTCTGGACTTTTTTGCCACCAAGGGCCACACCGTGGTGGCCAGCAGCCCGCTGGTGCCGGGCAACGACC
>CANBQX010000058.1 GCA_947371775.1 Comamonadaceae bacterium | reverse complement strand
GGTGGTGCTGCCAGTGGCCACGCCTGCGACATCCGCCAGGAAGATGCAGTGCGCAGCACGGTGGCGGCGATTCTTGCGCAGCACGGTCGGATCGACGGTTTGGTGAACAACGCAGGCGGCCAGTACATGACGCCTTTAGAGGCCATCAGCGCCAAGGGCTGGGAGGCGGTGGTCAACACCAACCTGACCGGTGGTTTTTTGATGGCGCGCGAGTGCTACACCCAAACCATGTCCAAGCATGGCGGCGCGATGGTGAACATCGTGGCCGACATGTGGGGCTCCATGCCGGGCATGGGCCACAGCGGTGCGGCGCGCGCGGGCATGGTCAGCCTGACCGAGACCGCTGCCGCCGAATGGGCGGGTGCCGGTGTGCGCGTCAACGCGGTCGCGCCAGGCTACATCGCCTCCAGTGGCATGGACCATTACCCCGCAGAGGCAGGCCCCATGTTGCGCGCCATGGCCAAAACCGTGCCCTTGGGTCGTTTTGGCACCGAGGCGGAAACTGCAGCAGGCATTGTGTTTTTGCTCAGCCCCGCAGCGGCCTTTATCAGTGGCACCACGCTGCGCATTGACGGTGCGCGTCCGCAAGTGCGCATGGGCTGGCCGATGACGGTGGCCAGCGCCAAGGCGCAGACGCGGGCGTCGATCGCCGCCTTCAACGGCTTTCACCGGGCAACCACGCCCCAGGTGTTTGCCATCGATGCAAAAGATACAGCCCAAGACATCACCAAAGACACCCCCACCTAAACCACCAGGAGACCGACCATGCAATGGACCCACGAACACCAAGAGATTCAAAAGACCCTCAAGCGTTTTATTGATGCGGAAATCAACCCCCATGTGGAAGAGTGGGAAGCGGCGGAGATATTCCCTGCGCACGAGGTGTTTAAAAAGTTGGGCAATCTGGGTTTGTTGGGTTTGACCAAGCCCACGGCCCATGGCGGCGCGGGTCTGGACTACAGCTACGGCCTGGCCATGGCCGAGGCCTTGGGCCACATCCACTGCGGCGGCATCCCCATGGCGATTGGTGTGCAGACCGATATGTGCACCCCGGCCTTGGCGCGCTTTGGCAGCGAAGAGCTGCAGGCCGAGTTTCTGGCACCGGCCATTGCGGGCGATAGGGTGGGTTGTATCGGCGTGAGTGAGCCGGGTGCGGGCAGCGATGTGTCGGCGATTCGCACCACGGCCCGCAAAGACGGCGACGACTATGTCATCACCGGCCAGAAAATGTGGATCACCAACAGCCTGCAAGCCGACTGGATGTGCATGCTGGTCAACACCGGTGACGGCCCCGCCCACAAAAACAAAAGCCTGGTGATGGTGCCCTTGCGCGAGAACGGCAAGCTGCGCCCCGGCATCGAGGTGGCCAAAAAAATCCGCAAGATCGGCATGAACTCCAGCGACACAGGGCTGCTGTACTTTGACGAAGTGCGCGTGCCCCAGCGCAACCGCATTGGCGCAGAGGGCCATGGCTTTATTTACCAAATGCAGCAATTTCAGGAAGAGCGCTTGTGGGCGGCAGCCAGCTGCCTGCAGTCTTTGAACAATTGCATTGAATGGACCACCGAGTGGGCGCAGGAGCGCAAGCTGTTTGGCGCCACCTTGGCCGACCAGCAGTGGGTGCAGTTCCGCTTGGCAGAGATGAAAACCGACGTGGAAGCGCTGCGGGCCCTGACCTACCGCGCCTGCGAAATGTATGTGGGCGGGCAGGACGTGCTGGAGCTGGCCTCCATGGGCAAGTTGCTGGCAGGCCGTTTGAACCGCACCATTCCCGATGGTTGTCTGCAGTTTTGGGGCGGTATGGGCTACACCTGGGAAAACAAGGTGGCCCGCATGTTCCGCGACGGCCGCCTGGGCTCGATTGGTGGCGGTGCTGACGAGGTCATGCTGGGCATCATCGCCAAGACCATGGGCGTGGCCAAGCGGCCCCAGCGTTAAGCCAATCGCAGATCGGACCCACCCATGCAAAGCACGGCCCACGCAGAAGACATCTCCCACCTGCAAGAGAGCGCCACGCGCTTTGTGCGCCAGGAAGTCAGCGCCCATCTGGCGGACTGGGAAGCCGCAGGTACTTTTCCGCGCAGCCTGTACACCCGCGCCGCCGAACTCGGCTGGCTCGGCATGGGCTATCCCGAACACCTGGGTGGCACGCCTGCGCCCAGTGTGGTGCGCAATGCCTTGACGCACACACTGGCGCGCGAAAGCGGCAGCGGTGGGCTGATGGCCAGCCTGTTCAGCCACAACATCGGGCTGCCGCCGGTGCTGCGTTGGGGCTCCGACGCACTGCAGCAAGAGGTTATCCCTTCGGTGCTGCGCGGTGAAAAAATCGCCGCACTGGCCATCACCGAGCCAGGGGGTGGCACCGATGTGGCGGGCTTGCGCACCACGGCGCGCTTGGATGGTGACCACTATGTGGTGGATGGCGAAAAGACCTACATCACCTCGGGCGTGCGTGCCGACTGGTTGACCGTGGCGGTGCGCACCGATGCGGCCAACAAAGGGCGCGGTGGTATTTCGATGTTGGTGATTCCGGGTGATTCGGCGGGCCTGTCCCGCAGCCCGCTGCAAAAAATGGGCTGGCACTGCTCTGACACCGGTCATTTGCGCTTTGAGGGCGTGCGCGTGCCGGCACGCTTTCTGGTAGGGCAGGAGGGCAGCGGCTTCAAGATGATCATGAGCAACTTCAATGGCGAGCGCCTGGCCATGTCGGTCATGGCCCTGGGCTTTGCCGAGTGCTGCTATGCCGAAGCCCTGGACTGGGCGCGCACCCGCAAAACCTTTGGCAGCGCCTTGGTGGACCACCAGGTGGTGCGCCACAAGTTGATGGACATGAAGATGCGCATCGAGTCCACCCGTGCCTGGGTCGATGCGGTGACCGAACGCTTAGACGGCGGCGACGAAGGCGCGGAGTGGGTCTCGCAGGTCTGTTTGCTCAAAAACCATGCCACGCAAACCATGCAGTTTTGCGCCGATCAAGGCGTGCAGCTGCTGGGCGCCATGGGCTTTATGCGCGGCACTGCCTGTGAGCGCATATACCGCGAGGTCAAGGTGATGATGATTGGTGGCGGTGCCGAGGAAATCATGAAGGAGTTGGCTTCGCGTCAACTGGGGCTGTGACAATAGGCGCATGACCCCAAAGACCCCCACCGGCGCCGACCATGCACCAGATACTAGCATCTTGCCTTTAAGCACCCCCGTGGTTTTCGAAGAGGAGTTTGTTGCCGGACTCAAAAAAATCTTCGAAGAGCGCATTGCCTTCAACCAGGTCCTGGGCTTGAAGATCACCGCGGTGACGCCCGAGCGGGTGGCGGCCCGCATCGACATGCGGCCGGAGTTGGTGGGCCATTACGCCTTTAACCGCATCCATGGCGGCGTGATCAGCGCCGGGCTGGACGCCATGGGTGGGCTGGCCGTGATGGCCGCCATCGGTGCCCGCCACATGGACGAGACTCCGACTCAGCGCCTGCACCGCTTCGGCCGACTGGGCACCATTGATTTGCGCATTGACTACATGCGCCCCGGCATCAGTCCCTATTTTGAATTGCACGCCCATGTCCTGCGCCTGGGTTCGCGCGTGGCCAACACCCGCATGGAGTTTTTAGGCGCTGACGGAAAACTGCTCTCGACCGGGGCCGCCGCCTACATCGTGTCCTAAGCCCGCGGTCAATAAACAGCGACCCGCTTGGGGTCTATTTAGTGGTCTTGGCGGAGCCCGACGGCGGTGCTTTGGTGGTGAGCTGCTCAGCACATGCACCGGTATGACGCAGTTGTGCCCCCTGTTCGCGCATCTTGCATTCATTCTGAAACGTTGCGGTTTTGGGTGTATGGGTCCAATAGCCGCATACGAGTTTCAATTCATTCGTGCAGGCAAGGGCCTGCAGGCTTATGAGCTGCATCAATGTGAACAAAGAGAGTGTGCGCAACATCATCGTCAATTGGGACATAGAAAAGGCCCCTACAGGGGCCTTTTTTGTGATCGAAGCAAGGCTTTACAGCGGCACTTTCTTCAGCATTTCAATACCGACCTTGCCGGCGGCAATTTCGCGCAGCGCGGTGACACCGGGCTTGTTTTTGCTCTCGATTTTGGGGGTGTGACCCTGGCTCAGCATGCGGGCGCGGTAGGTGGCAGCCAGGACCAGCTGAAAGCGGTTGGGGATCTGCTCGAGGCAGTCTTCGACGGTGATGCGGGCCATGGGATTCTCCGAAATTACAAGGGGATGTTGAGCGCTTGGAACGTTGCCGCTCTGGCGCGCGCCTGCGCCACAAACTTGAGCCGCTGGGAGTGAACGATCGCTTTCAGGTCAAAAAGCGCGCGGTCAAACAACTCATTAATTATAACGAAGTCGAATTTTTGCGCCTGTGCCACCTCGATGGCGGCGTTTTTCATGCGTAGCTCAATCGTCTCGGGCGCATCCTCGCCCCGGCGCTCGAGGCGCGCGCGCAGCTCTTCCCAGCTCGGGGGCAGAATGAAAATACACACGGCGTTCGAGAACGTTTCTTTGATCTGAATTGCGCCCTGGAAGTCAATTTCGAGAATCACGTCGGCGCCCGTGGCCATGCGCTCCTCGATGGCTTTTTTGGATGTGCCGTAGCGGTTGTTGTGGACATGGGCCCATTCCACAAAGCCCTTGGCCGCCACCATGGCGTCAAACTCCTGCTCCGAGGCGAAATAGTATTCCCGGCCATGCTTTTCTTGCCCGCGGGGGGCGCGCGTGGTGTGTGACACCGAGGGCTGCACATGGGAGTCGAGCTCGAGCAGGGCGTTGACCAGGCTGGACTTGCCTGCGCCACTGGGTGCAGCGACAACAAAAAGGTTTCCGGGGTAATCCATAGCGCAACAGGGCCAAAAATGCGGACTCTTATTCTATGTTCTGCACCTGCTCGCGCATTTGCTCAATCAAGACCTTCATGTCCACCGATATATGGGTCAGCGCCAAAGCTGCCGATTTAGAGCCCAGGGTATTGGCCTCGCGGTGCAGTTCCTGAATCAAAAAGTCCAGACGTTTGCCGATTTCGCCCCCTTTTTTGATCAAGCGCTCCAATTCGTCCAGGTGGGAGTTCAGGCGTGTGATCTCTTCGGCCACGTCGATACGAATGGCAAAGGCAGTGGCCTCGGTCAGCGCCCGGTCTTGGGCGCTCTCGGGCAGGGTGCTGCCATCGGTCAGCGCCATGGCCTCGGCCCATCGCTCCATAAAGCGCTGGCGCTGTTGGGCCACCAGTTGGGGTACGAGCGGTCCGGCCTGTGCCGCGAGCAGGCGCAGCTGGCGAATGTGCTCCAGCAACATGGCTGCCAGTCGGTCACCCTCACGCGCCCGCGCACCCAAGAGACCTTCCAAAGCGGTCTGTGCCAAGGGCAAAAGTGCTTCACTCCAATCGTGCGCACCCGAATGGTCGGATGACGCCAGTCGCACAACATCGGCGACCGACAAGCTCGCGGCTTGGGGGAGCCACACCTTGATGTTGTCCTGAAGGCTATTGAGCCGCTGCAGCAGTTTGGGTGACGGATCCTGCACGCTGCCACTGTGCTCCTCCAGAGAGACGCGCACCTCCACCTTGCCCCGTTTGAGGCTCGCGCTCAATAGTTCACGCAAGGCAGGCTCCCAATGGCGCAGGTCTTCAGGCAGACGAAAACTCAAGTCCAGAAATCGGCTGTTGACGGAGCGAATCTCTAAACCCAACTGGCCCGTCATCGCCTTTGACGACTCGGCCGCATTGGCGTTGGCAGTGCTCACATGCTGCGCCGTCGCGTACCCTGTCATACTGTAAACTGACATAACGTTCCTTTTTTTAACATTCATTTCATTGAGAATGAGGTTGAGAATACCCCTGTTCGCCGGGGTTCAGGCGTGACTGTCGATTTGGGGCTCGGTAAAACTACATCTCTAAGGCATGAACCAGGCTGCACCAAAGTCAACTCCGGCGCCTCTTGCTCCAGGTAAGTGGGTGGGTGGGTACCGGATCGTCCAAAAAATCGGTGCCGGCGGCTTTGGCATCGTATACCGCGCCGTGAGCCCGACCGGGCAAGAGGTGGCGCTCAAAGAGTACCTGCCTGCAGCCCTGGCCAGCCGGGCCAACGGTGAGTCTCCCGTGGTGGTCGCTCGGGACAAGCGTGCACTCTACCGGATCGGCTTTCGCAGTTTTCTGGAAGAGGGGCGGGCGCTGGCCCAAATTGTTCATCCCAATGTGGTCAGCGTGTTGAACTTTTTCCAGGAGAACGACACCGTTTACCTGGTGATGAACTATTTACAGGGCGCTTCGCTCCAGCAGTTCATCGTGACCTCGGCCTCACTGAATCACGCCAAAGTTTTCCGGGAAAGCACCATCCGTTCCTTGTTTGACGAAGTCCTGCGTGGATTGCGCGTGGTGCACCAGCACAAGATGCTGCACTTGGACATTAAGCCCGGCAATATCCTCGTGACCGACGACGATCGTGCGGTCTTGATTGACTTTGGCGCCGCACGCGATGTGCTCAACCAGGATGGCAAGTTTTTGCAACCCATGTTCACGCCTGGGTTTTCAGCCCCCGAAATGTACAAACGTGGCAAGCCTATCGGTCCATGGACGGATATTTACGCCATTGGGGCTTGCATGTTTTCCTGCATGAAGGGCTTCCCCCCGCCTGACGCGGCGAGTCCCGATTGCCGTGCGAAGCTGGAAACCATGGTGACCGAGCTGCAAGGAAAATACTCGAACTTTCTGATTGATCTGGTCCTGTCGTGTATGCAAACTGACCCCCAGGCAAGGCCGCACTCGGTCCACTCGGTGCAAAAAGTACTCACAACGCCTTCCAAAACGGTGTGGCGCACCACTGACAGTTTCCAATACGAAAGTACCCAGTTTTCGCCCGATGCCTCGCGCTCAGGTGCGGCAGTGCGTGCCAGTGGTGCTCCGCAGCCATGATGTTTTCTGTTTTTCAGCACAGCGCCCTGGGCGGTCGCAAGCGCAATGAAGACCGCATGGGCTATACCTATACGCAGGCGGCCGCCATTTTTCTGGTGGCCGATGGCCTGGGCGGACACCCGCATGGTGACGTTGCTTCGCAACTCTGCTTGCAAGTGGTGACGTCTATGTTCCACAAGCAGGCCAGACCCAAATTGGCAGACGTGCCCGAGTTCCTCCAGGCAGCCATGCTTGCTGCCCATGAGCAGTTGCTCACCTATGCGGCAACGCACGAAATGGAGCAAACGCCCAGCAGTACCTTGGTGATTTCTGTCTTGCAGGATGACCTGTGCTACACCGCGCATTGTGGAGATTCGCGCCGCTACCTGGTGCGGGCGGGTGGAGTTTTGAGTCGCACCATCGACCATTCGGTGGCCGAGTGGAAGGACAGCACGCTGCCGGGGAATCGATCGGCGCCCGTGAGCAAGCACCTGCTCTACAGCTGCTTGGGCGCGTCTCGACAGCCCGTGATTGAAATGTCGCCACCGATCAATCTCGAGACCGGGGATCGTTTGTTGCTGTGTTCTGATGGCCTGTGGGGCAATGTCGAAGAGGATGACATCAGCTATTGCCTGTCGGCCAATGCCGTGACCGAAGCGGGCCAGGAGCTGGCGGACTTGGCCCTGCGCCAGGGCGGCCCCTATTGCGATAACGTCACCCTGATCGCGGTGGCCTGGGAGAAGGCTGATAATCAGCCTGCTGCCTGAGCGGCCTGCCCGAGAGGGTGGCTGCCAGCGCGGACTTTGATTTCTTTCACCCGATCTCGGGAATTCCATCATGACTTTGTATCTCCGCAGCGGCGCACGTGCCGCAAATGCCTTGCGCCCCGTGCGTATCACCCGCGGCTACACCCGCCACGCCGAAGGATCGGTGCTGATTGAGTTTGGTGGCACCAAGGTGCTGTGCACCGCGTCGGTCGAAGAGCGCGTGCCGCCACACAAGCGTGGCAGCGGCGAGGGCTGGGTGACCGCCGAATACGGCATGCTGCCCCGCGCCACCCACACCCGCAGCGACCGCGAGGCCGCCAAAGGCAAGCAAAGTGGCCGCACCCAGGAGATTCAGCGCCTGATCGGACGGTCCTTGCGCGCCGTGTTTGACCTCAAGCGCCTGGGCGAGCGCACCATTTCCCTGGACTGCGACGTCATCCAGGCGGACGGTGGCACCCGCACCGCCGCCATCACGGGCGCCTTTGTGGCCGCGCAGGACGCGGTCAACTGGCTCCTGGCGCACGGCAAGATCGCCGAGTCGCCTATCACCGCCAGTGTGGCAGCGATTTCGGTGGGCATTGTCGAGGGCACACCTTTGCTGGACCTCGAATACACCGAAGACTCCGCCTGCGACACCGATATGAACGTCGTCATGACCGGTGCGGGTAATTTTGTGGAAGTGCAGGGCACGGCCGAAGGCGCGGCTTTTTCGCGCGCCGAGATGGACCAATTGCTCCACCTGGCCGAAAGTGGCATTGGCGATTTGATGCGCCTGCAGCAAGAGGCGCTGGCCCAGCCACTGCCCGGTCACTGAGCGCGGGGCGAGCCGTCTATGCAGATTGTTTTGGCTTCCAACAACGCGGGCAAATTGGCCGAGCTGCAGGCCATGTTTGCGCCGCTGGGTTGCGCCCTGGTGCGCCAAAGTGACTTGGGTGTGCCCGAGTCGCCCGAGCCCTACCGCACCTTTGTCGAAAACGCCCTGGCCAAAGCGCGCAATGCCGCACTGCATACCGGACTGCCTGCCATTGCCGACGACGCAGGCCTGTGTGTGGACGCGTTTGGCGGCCTGCCCGGCGTAGACACAGCCTACTACGCCACCCAGTTTGGCTATGCCAAGGGCGACGACAACAATGTGCGGGCCCTGCTCGAGCAAATGCAAGGCCTGACGAATCGCGGCGCGGCCTTGGTCAGCACGCTGGTGGCCGTGCGCTCGCCAGACGACCCGGAGCCCTTGATTGCCGTAGGTCGTGTGGCGGGGCAAATTGCCCCTGCGCCCGTGGGCAGCAATGGCTTTGGTTTTGACCCGATCATGTGGATTCCAGCGTTTGGCAAGACCTTTGCCGAGTTGCCGGTGGAAGTGAAAAACGCCCACAGCCACCGGGGCCGCGCCGCACAGGCCATGGTGGCGCTGCTGCGCGAGCGCTGGTTGGCGCAATGATTCCCATCGCAAGCGGCAAGCCCGCCGCAGACGCGGTGGTGCAGCACGATATTGCGCATTACATGCGCCCCGGCACGCTGCAGTTGTCTGCTTTGCCGCCTCTGTCGCTGTATGTGCACCTGCCCTGGTGCCTCAAAAAGTGCCCCTACTGCGACTTCAATTCCCACGAGCAGCCCGCCGGGGCCTTGCCGGAGCAGCGCTACATCGACGCTGTGGTGGCCGATCTGGAAGCGTCTTTGCCTCTGATTTGGGGCCGTGGCATTCACAGTATTTTTATTGGCGGCGGCACACCCAGCCTGTTTTCGCCAGAGGCCATAGACCGGCTCATCAGCGACATTCGGGCCCGCCTGCGGCTGGAGGCCAACTGCGAAATCACGCTGGAGGCCAATCCCGGCACGTTTGAGAAAGACCGTTTTGCGGCGTTTGCGCAGGCGGGCGTGACCCGGCTGTCGATCGGGGTGCAAAGCTTTAACGACGCGCACCTGCAAGCCCTGGGCCGGGTGCACGACCGCGCACAGGCGCTGGCGGCGGTGGAGGAGGCGGCGCGCGCCTTTTCCACCTTTAACCTGGACATCATGTACGCGCTGCCGGGGCAGACGCTGGAGCAGGTGGGGCAGGACATTCGCACCGCGCTGGGCTTTGCCCCGCCGCACATCTCGATTTACCACCTGACGATTGAGCCCAACACCTATTTCGCCAAGTTTCCGCCCACCGTTCCCGAGGACGACACGGCCTACGCCATGCTGGACCACATCACCGAGCTGACGGAAGCTGCTGGCCTGCAGCGCTATGAGGTCTCGGCCTATGCCAAAGACGGTCACCGCTGCGCGCACAACCTGAACTACTGGCAGTTTGGCGATTACCTGGGCATTGGCGCGGGCGCGCACAGCAAAATAAGCTTTGCACACCGGGTAGTGCGCCAGGTACGGCTGCGCGAGCCACGCCTGTACCAGGAGCGAGCGCTGGCGGGCAATGCGCTGGCGCAGAGCGAGGACGTGGCCCGCACCGACCTGCCCTTTGAATACATGCTCAACGCCTTGCGCCTGCGCCACGGTTTTGGCTTGCGCGAGTTCACCGAGCGCACCGGCTTGCCCGTGACCACCATTGCCGCCGCGCTGGACGCCGCCGAGCGCAAGGGCCTGATCGAACGCGACCTCCACCGCGTGCGGCCCACCGTGCGGGGCTTTGACTTTTTGAGCGATTTGCAAGAGCTTTTCTTGGCAGAGCGCTAGCTTCGACGCCTAGGCGACGCGCTCTAGGGGCTTACCCGATAGGGAATCCAGAGCCGCTCAGGCACTATCGCCCCTGTCAAAAACTTTGAATTTCACGCTATGAACCCGACACAAGTTCAAAATCTGTTGGTGCTTTGCCTTCTCGGTGGCTTCGCCCTGATGGAATTTGCCACCCGCCGCTACCAAAGCACGGTGCGCACCACCGCCACTTCGAATGACACCAAGCTCGAGCTGATGATGTTTGTGAGCCTGCTGGCCATCACCCAGCCCTTGGCCATTCTGGGTGCCGCCAAACTCGGTGCATGGCTGGTACCTGACCTAAAAGGTGTAATGGCCGATTGGCCCTGGTGGGCGATGGTGGGTGTGCTGTTGGTGGCTGATGACATGACGCAGTACTGGTGGCACCGCGCCTCGCACTCGCCTTTGTTGTGGCCCTTGCACCGGGCGCACCACTCGGCGCAGTACATGAGCATTCGCGTCACTTTCCGCAACAACTTCTTTTACTACCTCATGATGCCCGGCCTGTGGTT
>CANBQX010000057.1 GCA_947371775.1 Comamonadaceae bacterium | reverse complement strand
AATTTGGCCTGTTCCACCGGAAGTTCGACCGTGTTGCCGTCGAATGCCACGTTAAACGGGGTGCGGTATTTGAGGCCGGTGCCGTTGTCAATTTCACCGACAGCGAAGTGCGCTGTATCGGTGGTGCGCATGGCGGTGTCTTGGGTGTCTTTCAAGACCTGGCGGAAATCAATGTCCTGTGCCTTGAAGTTGGGCGTGTCGGCATTGGCAATGTTGCGCGACAGCACTTCCATGCGCTGGCTGCGCATGCCCAATGCCTTTTCGTGCAGGCTAAAGGTGTTGTCTAGGATGTTCATTCACGCTCCAAGGCTCCGGGTTGACATGCTGGTTTGCCGACACTGATGCCGAAAAACCCTCGTATGACTACCCTCACTGCAACTTGCATGCCAAGCGCTATTTGCCGTATTTTTCAGAGCGGTGAGCGGCGTGACAGGTGGTGCCTCTCCAGAGACGGACGCGCCAGCCGTGCTTCTGCTTGCGCCGGGGCGGCAAACTCTTGCCGCTGTCGGAAAAAATGGATTGCCGTTGCAGTCTGGCTGACCGCCACGAACGGCCAGTGCGCGCCTTAAGGCAGGTTGTTTTCGACGTACTGCTGCGCACGCTGGGCTTGCACCCGAACGGCATCAGGCAGCATTTGCCCCAAGCGTGCGGCCGCGTTTTGCAGCAGACCTTGGCGGATGGACTGGCGGGTAATCGGCGCGTTGGTGTCGCTGCCCACATGCAAAGCCCGCGCTTGCTGGCCTTGGATATTGAGTGGCACATTGCTTTGTGCTTGCGCCCGCGAGGCGGGGTTGAGCACCGACAGGTACAAGTCTTCCAATCCGGCGGGGCCTTGGTTTTTGAGGCCCACATCGTCAAAGTACTTGTCTACCAGGCTGAGTTGCTTGTGCACGCTCAAATCCAGAATGGCGCGTGGATTGGAGCCATACCCGGCAGAAGCCGCGCCGCGCGAGGGGCCGTCGCAGAACTGGATGATGCCGTGGCAGCGCTGGTTGCTGGCGCGCGGGTTCATGCCGTCGCTCTCCATCAGCGTCATGCGCGCAAAGTCGTCAGGTGCAAAGCCGTGGTTGTCGGCCATTCGCAAAATCTTGTCGTACACCGCCGTTTTCTCAGCCGCAGGAATAAACCCTTTGGCCACGGCGCGGTCCAGGGTTTGCTGCAGCACGGGGTGGGCCCCGGCCGCAGGTGCCGAGGCGATGCTCGGCGCAGCATTGAGCGTGGCGGCCAGTGCCGGGGTCAGGGGCGTGAATTTTGGAGAGCGCACGTCGTAGACCATGGCTGCATGGGCCAGGCTAGGGGGACTGGTGCTGGGCAGTGGCTGCACCATGGCGAGGCTGGGTGTCTGGCCTGAAGCAGCCTGCAAACTTTGCAATTCCGTCTGAATCGAGCCCAGTTTGATGCTTTGGCCTGGGAAGACCCGGTCGGCGTTGCCGATACCGTTGCCGCTGGCCAGTTGCTGGGCCAGGCGCATTTCCTGGTTGCCATTGAGCTTGACGCCCATGGCCTGGGCTTGGTTGCGCACCACACCGATCAGGGTTTCACCCTGGGCAATAGTGTGCAAACCTGATTTGGCTTGCGCTTGCTGTAAGAGCTGCGAAAACTGCGCAGCGTTGCCGGAGCTCGCGGGCGCCACGCCGCCGTACGCTGGCAAAAGCGGTGCAGTGGCGTTGGTCTGGGCGGCGTTAGGAGTCCACATGGCGTTATGCTGGTATTGGTTATTTCAGTGTGTTCAAAAAATGGCAGGGCCTTCATTTCTGCGCAGCGTGGCACTGTTCTTGCGCTGCTGGAGAGGTCCGTCGACCCCTGTCATTTTTTCAACATACAAGGCTCTTAATGCAATTGCTGTGCCACTCGCTACTTTCTGTGCTGCCATCCGGCGGCGCATTGGCGGTGGCTGGGCGGCGCTGCCTGGCGGCCTTGGTAGTCGCGTGGTGGGGGCTGTGCGTCGCCCAGACGCCTGCGCCAGCCCAGACGGAGAAATTGTTGACGGAAGTGGGACAGTGGGTGCAGCAGACACAGCAGCTGGACTCCAAGCAGTTCAGCTTTGCGCCCTTGGACAGCCGGGTGCAATTGCAGACCTGTGATCGCCCCTTGGTCATGGATACCCCTTTCGCGTCCCGCGAGACGGTGCGGGTGCGCTGCCTGGCCAATCCCAGCTGGCAACTGTATTTGCGGGTGGTGCTCAAACCGGGGGTGGCACCTGGTCTGGTGAGTCCGGGCGCGACACCTAGCACCGGCGCGCTGGCGTCTGACAATGGGGCGACCGTGGGGGGAACCCGCAAAGTGGTGGTGGCCACCCAGGTGATGCGCACCGGCAGTATTGCCAACCGCGAGCTGCTGCGCGAAGTCGAAATGAGTGCCCAGGGCTCGGAATCACAGCTGATCGTGTCCTTGAGCGAGGCAGAAAACAGTGAATTTGTGCGAGAAGTCCAACCCGGCGTGCCCTTACACACCTATGATCTGCGCCGGGCGGTGGTGATCAAACAAGGCCAGGTTGTCACCCTGACGGTGGGGCAGGGCAACGGATTTAGCATCACGGCGCGGGTTGAAGCGCTGCAGGATGGCAAAATTGGTGAACAAATTCGCTTAAAAAATCCGGAGTCGGGCCGATTACTAACGGGCATAGTCACCGGACCCAACACGGCGCGTGGCCTTTAGAGATTTTTTTACTTATTTTGCAAATTGCCCTCAAGTTTTCCCTGCAGCCGTCGATTCACTGAACAAGAAACCCTTTTTGACCGACTGAAGTTACCAAAGTGAGCCCACCATGACAGACGCCATCAACCCCCTTTCCCGGCCGGCACCGTCAGATCTTCTTGCGCGTAAAGCGCTGGACAAGCTCGCCCAGACCGCGACCGCAGCCACCACGGCCACGACAGCGGGCGCTCCCGTGCTGCCTGAGATGGAAGTCGTTGCCAGCAAAGCGGCCGCCGCTGCCAAGGGCGCCGATGTGGCCGGTTTCAACGAAATCAAAGCCCGCCTGAAGCAAGCGCCCGACTTTGACCGCGCCAAGGTAGAGTCCATCAAGCAGTCGATTGCCAACGGACAGTACCCGCTGAACCCCCGCCGCATTGCCGAGAGCTTTGTCAGCTTGGAGCAGATGATTGGCCACTGATTTTTCGACTGAGCGCCTACTTTGAACGACCCAGTGCCTTACGCCAAACAGCTTGCCAACCAGTTAGAACAGATGCTGGAGCAAGAGTTTGAGGCGCTGCGTGCCCAAGAAATTGACCAGTTCGAGCGCATCCAGCCGGTGAAAACCGAGTTGCTGGAAGAAATTACGCGTCTGGCTCCCCCTGCCCATGAGATCCAAATCCTTCCCGAGTGGCAGGAATTTCGCAACACCATGATCGTCTGCCGCGACCTGCACCGGCGCAACGCGGTGCTGATGGAGCGCAAGCTCGAAGCCATTCGCGGCACCTTGGAGAGCCTTCGCTCCGATGATCCCGCCAGTTCGGTCGAGGTTTATGACCGTTTGGGCCACGTCGCCCGCTTTGGTCGCAAGTCCGGTTACAGCGACGCCTGATCGTCTTCGGCCATGACCGCGTCTTCGACGGTCTCGGCATCTACCTTCTCGTCGCCCGGGCGCATGCCCTTGAGCCAATACACCCAGGACAAAATCACGGCCACGGCGGTATAGAGCTCGGGCGGAACTTCCTGGTCGACGTCCAGGCGGCTGAGCAAAGCCAATAAGGCCGGGTCTTGGGTGATGAACACGCCATGGGCCCGGGCTTGGGCAATCATCTCGAGTGCCAACTCGTCTTCCGCTTTGGCCGTGACCATGGGCGCGGCGTTGCTGCCGTATTCCAGCGCAATGGCTTGGCGGCGCGCACTCATACCCGAAAGTCCAGTACCGTGCCCGGCGTTGCCTGCGGCTGCACGGCGGCTGGCGCCGAAGGCCGGGCGCCCTCAAACGCCTGAAACGAGCGCATGGCCAGGCCCGCGTCGCGCAGGCTTTGGCGCAATGCGTCGGCGCCCTCTTGGGCCAAGGCCACGACCGAGGGTCGCAGCGCCCACATGGACAAGTCCAAATGGCTCTCGCCATGCAAGTCGGCCTTGAGCCACAACTCACCAAAGTCCTGGCTGTTGGAATGCGCGCTCACCGTGTAGACCGGTTCGCGCCCTGGTTCCTGGGCTTCGCGCTCAAAGCGCAGCTCCACAGGTGCCTGGTTGGCGAAGGGCAGCACCACCGCCATGGACATGGCGCCCTCGCCCTGGGCGCGAACGGCGCCAATTTGCGCGGCGTCCAGGTCGCCCAATGCGCGTTTGAGGTGGTGGACCTCGGGGCCATCGTCTTCGCCCGCTTCGACCAGGGCCTTGAGCAGCTGGTGCAGCAATTGTTTGGCGTCCATCGGCGCGGGGTTGCGGATGCGGGCGATGCTGGTCTCCGAGCCCATGGCGCTCATCAAGGCCAGACGCACCGCTTCGGGCGTCAAGCGCTCGGGCGACAGGCGCATGGCCTGCCACTGGTCTTGCAGTTGCATTTGCCCACGGACCTGGGGGGAGTTGGAAATTTTGGCCAACACGGCATCCAGCCCTTCGCCAGGCTCAAACAATTGGCGCAGGTCGGGCATGCCGGGTTCACGGTACAACAAGCTGCCCAGGCGCGAGAAGATGCCGGCAAATCCTGCAAACGGCAGGGCGGTGGCACCACTGGGCCCGCCGAGCTGCGCCAATGCAATCGCAGTCACCGCGTTGGTGGCCGGTGTCGGCACCGTGGCGGGGGTGGGAGCCTTGGCGCTGATCTCGGGCGCATAGGGCGTGGCGGTTTGGGCCGTCGGTGGCCCTTGCGCGTTACTGGCCAATGGAAAAGGCGCTTTGCCAGCTGGGCCGAGCAGCTGCAAGGTCACGCTGCCATCGGCATGGCTTTGCACCTGAAAACTCAGGCGCTGGCCAACCTCCCAGCCGTTGGCGCGTGGCACGCCAATTTGGCGTCCCCGCAGCAGCAGCGCCAATTGCTCGCCCTGCGACTGCACGGTGGCTTGCACGATTTGCCCGTCTTTGAGCTCCAGCGCGCGGGCCGTAACGGCCTCGACCAACGAAACCGAGGCTTGGCCTTGTAAAAACGGGGGATTGAGCCGAGCCGGTGCTGTGCTCTCGGCGACGGCAATCACGGGAATTGAACCCAGCGCTTGCGCTCGTCGGCCGTGGAGGGAGTGCTTCGTACGGGCTGCAAAGGATCCGCCACGGGCGCTGCACGCGCGCCCAAATGCAGACGCAGCAGCGCGTCGTGGTCGGGCACCGTGAGCGTCACGCCTTTGCGCAGCTTGGGCACTTTGCCCGGCATAAATGCCTGCGGGTTTTGGGCCACAAAGGCCTGGCGCAGCAGGTCGATTTTGAGGGGGCTGCCGCTCAGGGTGTGCTCAATCACCTGGTCCAGCGTTTCTTTGGGCTTGGGTTGGTAACTGCGGGGCGCTGCGATCGTGGGCAGGGTGCTTTCTGCTTCGGCGGACACTGTGCTGGGCGACGCGTGGCCGGTGCCCGGCAGGCACCACCAGCCGGCGCCCACCATCAAAAGGCCACTGAGACCCTGAACCACCATGGCGCGCAAGGTGACAGGCGGAGTCTGGTGGCGGGATGCGGGCATGGTGGACTTCCTGGTCTATCGGGGTGGGGGCTGTCGGCGTTAACGCGTGGCCTCTGCAGACCAAGCGCTCCAGCTGGTTTGCACGCTTTGTCCATTGCCTGCGACGGTTTTGAGCTGTGCATGGTAGGGGCCCACGGATTGCACGCGCGCCAGCACCGTTTGCCCAGCGGCACCGGGATTGAGTGCGCCTTGCACGCCTGACTGGTCGTGCGCGAGCACCCATTCGTCGCCGACCCGCACACCCGCGGCGCTGCCCGCGTTGACGCGCAACTGGGCGCCTGTGGCCTGGGTCACGTCGGCAATCACAGGCACGCAAGCCAATCGCTGTTGCAGTGCTTGGCTCCACACCTTGATTTGCTGCGCGACTTGGTCTCGCGCCGCTGCATTCAGGTTGGCAGCGCCCCAGTTGTCGTCACTGGTTCGCAGCGCGAGCTCGGCGGTGCTTTGCAAAGTGGGTTGCAACTGCTTGCGCGCTGTGAGCGTCATACGAAGCTGCACTGCGAGCCCAGGAACTGGAGGGGGAGGTATTTCAGCGGTAGCGCCATCGCCCCGTCCGAGGCGTGGCATTGGATCGGCAGGCACTTTGGAGCCCAAGGCGAAAAGCTCAAATTTGAGGTTCCAGGGCAGCTCATCCTTGCTCGATCCAAGCAAGGCCTGCTCATAGCTGGAGCGGCCGTCTTGCTGCGGGCGCTCAACCAGCCGCCATTGCGCGTCTTGCGCACCGGCTTGCTGCAGCTGTGCCAGTACGGCCGCCTGCAGCGCGTCCACCACGGGCGCACTGTCAGCGTCCAGGGGGGTGAGCGTGGCCCAGCTCCAGCCCATCACATGCTGCAAGCGACTCTTGGCCACGGGCTTGCATGCGGGCGTGGTTTTTCCACTGGCAGAGGCCTTGCCCTCAGCACCCTCGGTGTTTTCCCACTGCAACTTGGCAGTGGGTTCGCCTTGGGCGTCGGTGCCATAGGCCAGCACGCGCACGCCGCGAACTTTCATGCCCGAGCGAAATGCGCTGAGTTCCTGCAATGCGCCATTGCCGTCAATCCATTGCGTCGCCGAAACCTGCGTCGGGCCTTCCAGTGCGGCTTGCACCAAACCTTTGCGGATGGCGGCAAGCTTGTCCTCTGCAGACAAGCCTTCGGCCCACAGCGCGCCAGCAGCCACCAAGAGAGCGGTGGCCGCAGCGGCATGCCGAAGCGCAGAGGGGCGAATACGCATCATGGGGACTTATTTGTTTTTCGCGACCAGCTGGCCCAGGTACAGCATGCGCAGGTCCTGTACCGTGGACTTGTCCAAAGACAGGGTTGTTTCATAGGTGTCATCGCCCGAAGGCGTGATGCTGACCAAGGTGGCGCCATAAATGACACCTTCGACCCGGCTGCGGAAGGTGTCGTTTTGCACCACCATGTCGGCCACCGTGGCAGTGGCGTCCATGCGCAGGCCATAGACCTGCTCGGTGAGTGAGCGGTAGGCGTCGAGTTTGGCGGCACGAATGGCCAGCAGGCGTTGCTGCGCCGGAATACGGTGGTTTTGCACGCTGATCACGGCATATCCCGTTGCCGTCAATGATTCACGCTTTTCTACCAGAGGCAGACTGGCGATGGGAATTTCCACATTGGGCGATGCATTGCTGGGCGTGGCGGCAGCGGGTGCGCTGGTCTGGCCAAAAGCCATGGGCAGCGATTGGCATGCGCACAGCGACGCGACGGCCAGGGCAGTGGCCAGTTTGATAGGAAGCAGGCGGTTCATGGCAGGGTCCTTAGAGGGTGTCTCCCTCTGTATCGGCACCACCGCCCAAAGCTTGAGCGCGGTTTTTGCGCCTTCAGGCCGCCTTGCGCATGTCTTCTGGAGCTTCGGTGTCGGCCTGCAGCCGCGCTGATGCGCCCGTCGGCGGGGCCAAGCCAGGTGCGGGTGCTTGCCCCGCTGCAGCTTGGTACCAACGCAAGGCCAGCGGGTAGTTTTGCGCAGTGCCCTGGCCATTGGCGTACATCGAGCCCACGCTGAACTGCGCTGCGCTGTCGCCGAGTTCGGCGGCTTGAAGGTAGCAGTGCAGGGCTTGTGTCAGGTCGAGCGTGACGCCGTCGCCCACAAAGTACTTGCGGCCCAGCTGGTACCAGGCCCGCGCATCGCCTTGCGCACTGGCTTGCTGCAGCAGTGTCAGCGCTTGGGTGGCGTCGTTCGGGTTGCCTTCGCCTTGATCGAGCAGATGGGCCAGTTGCACCAAGGCCGGTGCGTAACCCAGGGCACCGGCGCGCCCAAAGCTCACTTTGGCTTGCTGCACATCCCGGGGCAGGAGCAGGCCTTGGAGTTGTATTTGGCCCAGGTTGTAGTGCGCCAAGGCGTCATCCTCGTCGGCCGCTGTTTGCAAGTGCATCAGGGCTTGGCCCGCGCCTTCAGAGTCCGGAGCCGCAGTGGCGGCTTGCGCCAGCAGCACGCCCAGATTGTTGTGGGCCGCGCTGATCTGGCCCTTGGCGGCACGGGCAAAGCACTGGGCTGCGAGCGTCAGGTCGCGGGGCGTGCCCAAGCCTTGGGCATGCAGCAGGCCCAGGTTGTAGGCGGCGCTGGGGTCACCCTGGTCAGCGGCTTGCTGGTAAACCTGCAGCTGTCGGCCGTGGTCGGGCGTGGTTTGCAGGCCCTGGGCCTGCAAGAGCCGCAACTGGTAGAGCGCGGCGGGGTGGTCTTGCTCTGCGGCCTTTTGCAGCCAGCGCAAGGCACCCATTTCATCGGGCGGCACCTCGCCACCCGCGTGCAAAAGCATGCCGGCTGCGTACTGGGCCAAGGCGTCACCCTGTTGGGCCGCCTGCAGGTACAAGGCCAAGGCGGCAGGCAGGTCTTGCTCGACGCCGGTGCCCAGCGCATACAAGACAGCCAGGTTGTGCTGTGCCCAGGCATTGCCCAGGTCGGCGCTGGCTTGGTAGTAGTGCAGGGCGGCGTCGCGCACTTCGGGCGGCTCGTCCGCCACAAAGGCCAGGCGCGGGGTGGTTTGCGGCGTGGCCAGCGGGTCTTGCATGCAGCCCAGATTGAACAAGGCGTCGCTCACGCCCAGCTCAGCCGCACTGTGCAGCCAGGCCAGCGACTGGGCGGTATCTACCGCCTGCGGTGCACCCCAGGCCTGCGCCATGGCGGCGTTGAACTGCGCCAAGGCGTTGCCTTGTTCGGCGGCGCTGACCAGCAGCTGCTGCGCACGCTCCAGATCCATGGCTGCGCCCTGGCCTTGCATGTGCATCAGGGCCAGGTTGTATTGGGCCAATGCGTCACCCTGGTCGGCCGCGAGCTGGTACCACTGGCGCGCCAGGGTGTAGTCCACGCTCACGCCCAAACCACCGTGGTACATCACGCCCAGGTTGCACTGTGCGCGCGCATCGCCCTGGTCGGCTGCATGGTGAAACCATTGGCGTGCCTGGGCCAGGTTTTGCGCCACACCTTGGCCTGCGCTGTACATGGCGCCCAGCTGGAACTGGGCCACAGCCAGACCCCGGTCGGCGGCCATTTGGTACCACTGCAGGGCTTCGGCATAGTCTTGGGCCACGCCAAAACCATTGGCGGTCAGGGTGCCCAGGTTGAATTGGGCTTGGGCATGGCCCAGCGCTGCCGCAGAGCGGTAGTGCACCAGGGCGCGCTCGTAGTCGGGCTCGGCCCCGTGGCTTTCACCGTGCCAAACCCCCAGGTTGTAATGCGCGTCGGCGTGGCCTTGGTCTGCCGCGAGCCCGAAGTAATGCAGAGCCCCCTCGTCGTCTGGGCTGCCGCCGTGGCCCAGCGAGAGCATGAGGCCCAGGTTGTACTGCGCCGGGGCGTCGCCCTGGTCAGCGGCGAGCTGGTACCACTTGCGTGCCAGCACCGCATCGTGCTCGGTGTTCTTGGGGTTGGCCAACAAGAGGCCGAGGTTGAACTGCGCGTAGGTGTGGCCTTGGGCGGCTGCGGATTCAAACCATTTGCGCGCCTGGGTGCTGTCCTGGGCGACACCTTCGCCGCTGGAATACATGCAGGCCAGGTTGAATTGGGCCGTGGCGTGCCCTTGCACCGCGGCACGCTCGAACCACTGCGCGGCTTGCGCCTGGTCCTGCGTCACGCCCTGGCCGTTGGCATACATAAACGCCAGGTTGGTTTGCACATCGGGCAAGCCCTGGGCGGCGGCCAGCTGGTACCAGTGCAGGGCCTGGGCATAGTCCTGGGGCACACCCTGGCCATTGGCATACATAAAGCCCAGGTTGTATTGGGCCGCGGCATAGTCCTGGGCGGCGGCCAGGCGGTACCACTTCAGGGCTTCGGCATAGTCTTGTGCGACGCCTTGGCCATTGGCGTACATAAAGCCCAGGTTGTTTTGGGCTGCGGCATAGTCCAAGGAGGCCAGCGGCCGCGAGATGCGCAGCGCATTGGCATAGTCGCCGCGGCGGTAGGCGGCGTCCGCGTCGGACAGCAGATTATTCAAAGCACCAACTCACTGCTGCGGTTCTTGCAGTGAGGCCAAAGCATGGTGCTGCACCGGGTGGGCCTGGTGTTCCACCGCGTAGAGTTTTTGACCGTGGGGCACATGGGCCTGCTGCGAGATGATGGGCGTGGTGTGCGACGCCAAGGCCGCGCTGAGCGCTCGCGCGCCGTGGGCAGCTGCCTCAAGGTGCTGGGCGCCACTGGGGCGGTGCTTCACGTCATTCATGGCAAGTCCTGGTGCGGGTCGGTGCGGCGGGCGCGAAATGCGAGGGTCTGTTTTTTGACGATTTTCGCGTTATTTTCAGTTCACGCAAAGTACGTGCCAAATTTCTTTTGTCAGTGCCTAGGGTGCAGGCGGTGGCAGGGCCGCAAGCAGCCCGTGGACTTCGGCCTCTGACAGACGTGCCACGTCGAAATGCTGGTGCTCTGCCACCAGGGGCGCAAACCAGTGCTGAGCGAAGGCGCGGTACAGATCCGCGCTCCAGGGCAGGGCTTTTTGGGTGCTCAGGGTGGCCCAGTTCCAGCGCTGGCTGTGGGTTTGAATCCAGGCGCTGCCCCAAGGCAGGTGGGGGTTGGCGCTGAGCCGTTCCCAGTCCCAGAGCCAATCCGGGCGTGCAAGCAAGTCCTCACTCCAGGGGAGGTTCGCGCTGCTGCTCAGACCCGCCCAGTCCCATTCGCTGCTGAACTGGTCTAGCAGCGCCACAGTCCACACCACGCCAGGGTTCCAGCTCAGGCTGTCCCAGTCCCAGTGGTCGGCGTAGCGGGCGATCAAGTCCTCGGACCAGGGCAGCGCCGGGTTGGCGCCGAGCGCGTCCCAGTCCCAGTCGCCTGCCGGGGCCTGCGCGATCAGCGTCTCAGACCAGGGCAGAGCGGTGTTTTTGCTAAGTCCTGCACTGACCCAGCGCCCTTGCCAGGTCTGTAACAAGGTCTCGGTCAAGGGCAGATGGGCATTGGCGCTCAGGGTGGCCCAGTCCCAGTGCGGGGCGTAGCG
>CANBQX010000056.1 GCA_947371775.1 Comamonadaceae bacterium | reverse complement strand
GCGCGCCGTGATGATGCCCTCGCCATACACCGCCGATATCAGTTGGATCGATGCGCGTGACATGGCCAAGCGCATGGGCGTGCGCTACGACGAAATTTCGATTGAGCCGGAGTTTGCCGCCTTCAAAAACTCCTTGGCCGCGGATTTCGCGGGCAAGCCCGAAGACGCCACCGAAGAAAACATCCAAGCCCGCATTCGCGGCACTTTGCTCATGGCGCTGAGCAATAAATTTGGCAGCATCGTTTTGACTACCGGCAACAAGTCAGAGATGGCCACCGGCTACTGCACGCTGTATGGCGATATGGCAGGCGGATTTGCCGTGATCAAAGACCTGCTCAAGACGCGGGTGTTTGCACTTGCGCGCTGGCGCAACAAAAACAACCCCTACGGCACCTGCGACGCCCCGATTCCCGAGCGCATCATCACCCGACCGCCCAGTGCCGAGTTGCGCGCGGACCAAACTGACCAGGACAGCCTGCCGCCCTACGACGTGCTGGACGCCATCATTGAGCGCTACATGGAAAACGACGCCAGCATCGACGAGCTGGTGGCACAAGGCTATCCCGTGACCGACGTCGAAAAAGTCACGCGCCTGATCCAAATCAATGAGTACAAACGCCGCCAGTCGCCCGTTGGTATTCGCCTGAGCCACCGCAGCTTTGGCAAAGATTGGCGTTATCCTATTACCAACCGCTTTCGCGCCTAAGGCGCATCATTTCCACGGGACCTGCCATGAAACAAATCACTGCCATCATCAAACCCTTCAAATTAGAAGAAGTCCGCGAAGCGCTGGCAGAGTGCGGGGCCACAGGGCTGACCGTCACCGAGGTCAAGGGCTTTGGTCGCCAAAAAGGGCATACCGAGCTGTACCGGGGCGCTGAATATGTGGTGGACTTCCTCCCCAAGGTCAAGGTGGAAGTGGTGGTCAAGTCAGAGGACGTGGACCGCTGCGTAGACGCCATCATCAAGGCGGCACACACCGGCAAGATCGGCGACGGCAAGATATTCGTCACCCGCGTGGAGCGTGTGGTGCGCATTCGCACCGGTGAACAAGACGAAGCAGCGGTCTAAAGCCCGCGGTTCACCGGCTCATGGGCTTGGAGTGCACCAAGCGGGTGCCGGCCCAGACGTCATGCCAAAACTGCCCGTCGGGCTGAAACCGGCTGGCGAACGCCCACAGGGCCACCCAAGCTAAAAAAAACAAGCTGGTTTCGCCGCCGTTCAAGCCCATCCACCAGACCAAAGCCAGGGGTGGCAGGATCCAGATCCAGGAAAGCACATAGCGGCCGAGCGCTCGTTGTTGGCTGATAGCGTGTCCATGACTATCCACCACCCGGATATGCCAGGTTTTCATGGCCAGGGTTTGTCCCTTGGACCAAAACCACACGAAATAAATTCCGAAGATCAAGAAAAGAAAGGCTTGCAATGCGTGCCGGTTGTCCAGGGCGTTGCGGGTCTGGCTGAGCGTGCTGAACAGGTAGCCAGAAATGAAGACCACGCCGAACAGCAGCATGCCTTCATAGACCCAGCAGGCCATGCGCCGCTTCAGGTTGGGTGTGGTGAATGCAGGGGGAATCATGGGTTGAGAGCCGTAGCAGATCGGCCCGTCCGGTGTTATTTTGCGGGGAGAACGGGCGCTAAAACGCTGTTGTTATCGGCCTGGATCTGCGGCAACAAGGTGTAACGGTCGACCAATTTACCCAATGGCGCCTCGGTTCGCTGCGGCGCGGGTGTTTTGCGTGTGAAGGGGACTTCGGCCAATTTGTTGGCGGCCACGGGTTTGACCGCGACCGCTGCGCCTACCGCTTTTTTGGGTGCTGCTTCCGACAGTTCTTTCTTTGTGCTCTCGGGCAGTGCCTGGTAAGCCTCCCAATGCGCCATGCGGTCGTCTGTGGACAGCTTTTTGGCTTCCGCAAACTGCAGGCGCGCGATTTGACGGTCTTTCGGGCTGAGTGCCGCCCAGTCCACCATGCGGCTGTGCAGGCGTTCCCTATCGGCCGGCGTGAATTCAGGGTATTTTTGAACCAGGGCAATCCATTTTTTTTGGTGCGCTGTCGTAAGCGTGGGCCAGGTGCTGGCCAATGGGGCCAATGCCTCTTTCTGGCTGCCGTTCAGCGACTCCCAGGGCGTACCCGCGGGACCCATGGGCAACGAGCTAACTGCAACCGGCGGAGTTACGCTCTGCACGCTTGTCGCGGTCTCCGTCTGCGCAATGACAAAAGTGCAGAACCCCAGTGCAAGCGAACCGAGCATCCAGCGCAGGCGAACGGACGGGTTGCAAGTCACCATCGCCCAGCACTTTTTAAGAAATACGCCATCGGACCGCTTATTCCTTTGTTGCGCGTCGGAGATATTGCGCAAAACCTGGATCGGTATAGGCCGCGGTTGGCAGGTCGCCGGTAAGCAGTTCCGTATCGACGTCTGCCACTTCGCTGGCGCGCATTTGTTCTTGCAGGGTACCGATGCCCATCAAACCAATGACCAAAGCCACCAAGGGCAGCCAACTGGCCGCACCACCCCAAAAACCCAAGCCGCCAGCCAGTGTCGCTGCATTGCCTTGCGCAAGGACAGCAGGTGCCGCCACCACTTCGCTGACCCGGCGATGGGCCAAGGCCTGGGTGCGCGCCGCACGCAGCCGCTCGCCAATATCGCGGGGCATATGGCGGGTGCCATCGTCCAAAAGATGTGCAACGCGCGCACCAAATTGGTCCGCACGGACGAAAGAATCAAGCTGCGGAGATGGTGGTTTGGTCATAAAAATATTCCTTTGGCTCTCAATGCTTTTGACAATGCGGCGACGGCCCGGGAGCAGTGGGTCTTGACACTTCCCTGCGAGCAGCCCATGGCACTGGCGGTTTCAGCAACGTCCATATCTTCCCAGTAACGCATGAGGAAGGCTTCCCGTTGACGCGCTGGCAAAACTTGGATTTCCGCCTCTATGCTACGCAAAGTTTGTGCCCGCTCAGTTTGGCCCTGCGGGTTTTCTGCCTGTGCTGCCTCGTCGCTTTGTAACAAAGTTTCAAGTAGATCGAACTCTCCGCCCTCATCAGCCGAATCAAAGTCGCTTAAGTGGGTGAAAAGTGCTTTTTGGGTCTTTTGGCGGCGAAACCAGTCCAGCGTGCAGTTGCTCAGGATCCGCTGAAAGAGCATTGGCAGCTCTTCTATTGGTTTGTGCCCATAGTGCTGGGCCAGTTTCATCATGCTGTCTTGCACGATGTCCAGCGCGGATTCTTCGTTTCGGACGTGGTACATCGAGCGTTTGAAGGCGCGTTTTTCCACTTCACGCAAAAACGCGTCCAGTTCTTTTTCAGTAGCCAAGCGTGGTCACCCCGTAGCTTTGGATCGGAAAAATCACCATCTTCAGAGCGTTTTTATGGCGGACATACTGCGACTGATTATTGCATCGCCAAGCGAGGTGTGTCGTGCGTTTGCGCAGTAATGCGATAATGCGCGCTGCAACTCAAACGCAAACGGGTCTCGGTTCGGCGCAGCATTCAATGCGTCCATGGCCTTGACCTTAAGTCCCGCGGCGATGCCACAAGTGTCTGCCAAGGGGCACCCAAGGTCTTTCGTTAGAGAAATTCACAAAGGTTCATCATGGAATTATCCAAAGCCGAAATGGCTTCCACCGCCACGGCCGACACATCCGCCCATAACGAATTGCGCGGCGCAGAGATTCTGGTCAAGGCATTGCAGGCCGAAGAGGTCAAGTACATCTGGGGTTACCCCGGTGGTGCCGTTCTGCACATTTACGACGCATTCTTCAAACAAAATACGATTCAGCATGTGCTGGTGCGCCACGAACAGGCTGCCGTTCATGCGGCCGACGGCTATGCCCGCGCAACGGGCGATGTCGGCGTGGCGCTCGTGACATCAGGCCCTGGTGTGACCAACGCGATCACCGGAATCGCCACCGCCTATATGGACAGCATCCCGATGGTGATCATCACCGGTCAGGTGCCCACGCATGCCATTGGCTTGGACGCATTCCAGGAGTGCGACACCGTGGGTATTACCCGCCCGATCGTGAAGCACAACTTCCTGGTCAAGGACGCGCGTGACCTGGCGGAGACCATGAAAAAGGCTTTCCATATTGCCCGCAGCGGCCGTCCTGGCCCTGTGGTGGTGGACATTCCTAAAGACGTGTCGTTCAAGAAGGTGCCTTACACGGGTTACCCGACCAAAGTGGAGATGCGCTCCTACAACCCGGTTCGCAAGGGTCACGGCGGTCAGATTCGCAAGGCCCTGCAGCTCTTGCTCACCGCCAAGCGCCCCTACATTTACACAGGTGGCGGTGTGCTGCTGAGCAATGCGTCGACCGAGCTGCGCACTCTGGTGGACATGCTGGGCTACCCCTGCACCAACACCCTCATGGGTCTGGGCGCTTACCCTGCGAGCGACCGCAAGTTTTTGGGCATGTTGGGCATGCACGGCACGGTCGAAGCCAACAACGCCATGCAGCACTGCGATGTGCTGTTGGCTGTGGGCGCACGGTTTGACGACCGCGTGATTGGAAATCCCAAGCATTTCGCCCAAAACGAGCGAAAAATCATCCATATCGACATCGACCCGTCCAGCATTTCCAAGCGCGTGAAGGTGGACATTCCCATCGTTGGCGATGTCAAAGAGGTGCTGCTGGAACTGATCGCCATGATCAAAGAAAGCGCTGTGCGCCCTGACAGCAGTGCACTCGGCGCGTGGTGGGACACGATTGAAGGTTGGCGCAGCCGTGACTGCATGAAATACAGCCTGGGCAAGGGCGATGTGATCAAGCCGCAGTACGTGGTCGAAACCTTGTGGAACATGACCAAGGACGCTGACACCTACATCACCTCCGACGTGGGTCAGCACCAGATGTGGGCGGCGCAGTATTACAAGTTTGACGAGCCCCGCCGCTGGATCAACTCCGGTGGCCTGGGCACCATGGGCGTGGGCATTCCCTATGCCATGGGCATCAAACTGGCCAAGCCCGACAGCGAGGTGTTTTGCATCACGGGCGAAGGCTCGGTGCAAATGTGCATTCAAGAGCTCTCCACCTGCCTGCAGTACAACACGCCGATCAAGATCTGTGCCTTGAACAACCGCTACTTGGGCATGGTGCGCCAATGGCAAGAGATCGACTACGAAGGCCGCTACAGCCATAGCTATATGGACGCGCTGCCCAACTTCGTGAAACTTGCCGAGGCCTATGGCCACGTCGGGATGCTGATTGAGCGCCCTGAGGACGTGGAGCCCGCATTGCGTGAGGCCCGCCGCCTGAAGGACCGCACCGTGTTCATGGATTTCCGTACCGACCCCACCGAGAACGTGTTCCCCATGGTGCAGGCGGGCAAGGGCATTACCGAAATGCTGCTCGGCGCAGAAGATCTCTAGCACGGCGAAAAGAGGAATCTACGCTTATGAAACACATCATTGCAGTTTTGCTTGAAAACGAACCCGGCGCTTTGTCGCGGGTCGTGGGCCTTTTTTCAGCCCGGGGTTACAACATTGAGTCGCTCACCGTGGCGCCCACTGAGGATGCCAGCTTGTCGCGCATGACGATTCAAACCACAGGTTCAGATGACGTGATTGAACAAATCACCAAGCACCTGAACCGTTTGATCGAAGTCGTCAAAGTGGTCGACCTGACCGAAGGCGCCTACATTGAGCGCGAGTTGATGATGGTCAAAGTGCGCGCGGTCGGCAAAGAGCGTGAAGAAATGAAGCGCATGGCCGACATCTTCCGCGGCCGCATCATTGACGTCACCGACAAAAGCTACACCATCGAGTTGACGGGCGACCAGTCCAAGAACGACGCGTTCCTGCAGGCGATTGAGCCGGGCGCGATTTTGGAAACGGTGCGTACCGGCTCCAGCGGCATCGGACGCGGCGAGCGGATTTTGCGGGTGTAACTGCGCGAACAGGTTTTTCGGACGCGCGCTTTATCGGCATGCTCTGCGCGTTCGGACAGTGGGGGTGAAACGGATTCGTTTTGCCCGGAGTAGAGCAAGTGTTTTGCAACCAGGCGCCACCGGCCCTAATTTATTCGGAGAAGAAAATGAAAGTTTATTACGACAAAGATTGCGACCTGAGCCTGATCAAGGGAAAAACAGTTGCCATCATTGGCTACGGCAGCCAAGGCCACGCCCACGCGCAAAACCTGAACGACAGCGGTGTCAATGTCGTGGTCGGTCTGCGCAAAGGCGGCGCTTCCTGGCCCAAGGTTGAAAAAGCAGGCTTGAAGGTGGCAGAAGTTGCTGACGCTGTGCGCAGCGCAGATGTCGTAATGATTTTGTTGCCCGACGAGCAAATCGGCGCGGTGTACAGCCATGACGTGGAACCCAATATCAAGCAGGGCGCATCGCTGGTGTTTGCCCACGGCTTCAATGTGCACTACGGCCTGGTGACGCCCCGCGCGGACCTGGACGTCTGGATGGTGGCGCCCAAGGCTCCCGGCCACACCGTGCGCGGCACTTACGCCCAAGGTGGCGGCGTTCCTCACCTGATCGCCGTGCACCAAGACAAATCGGGCCGCACCCGTGAACTGGCCCTGAGTTATGCCATGGCCAACGGCGGCGGCAAAGCCGGCATCATCGAAACCAATTTCCGCGAAGAAACCGAGACTGACTTGTTCGGCGAACAAGCGGTTCTGTGCGGTGGCACGGTCGAGCTGATCAAGGCTGGTTTTGAGACCCTGGTGGAAGCTGGATACGCGCCTGAAATGGCCTATTTCGAGTGCTTGCACGAGCTCAAGCTGATTGTGGACATGATTTATGAAGGCGGCATCGCCAACATGAATTACTCGATCTCCAACAATGCGGAATACGGCGAATACGTTACCGGCCCCCGTATCGTGACCGCGGCTACCAAAGACGCGATGCGCCAGTGCCTGAAAGACATTCAGACTGGCGAATACGCCAAGAGCTTCATCTTGGAAAACAAGGCCGGCGCACCTACGCTGCTGAGCCGTCGTCGTTTGACCTCCGAGCACCAAATCGAGCAAGTGGGCGAGACCCTGCGCGCGATGATGCCCTGGATCAAGAAAAACAAGCTGGTGGACCAGACCCGCAACTAAGCAAGCCTGTGCCTTGCCGTCAAAGGCCACTTCGGTGGCCTTTGACATTTGTGGTGGGGCAAGCAGGGCTGCGGCGTACACTGAAGGTATTGAGGCAGGAGGATTGACATGGATGACGGAATCGAGACGGCAGCGGAAGGCGAGGGCGCCGTGTTGGTGCGCAAGCGCCGCAAGGGCATTTACGTACTGCCCAACCTCTTTACCCTGGCGGCACTTTTTGGCGGTTTCTATGCCATCGTGATGGCCATGGAAGGCCAGTTTGTGCAGTCGGCCATCGGCGTGTTTTGTGCCATGGTGCTCGATAGCCTGGACGGCCGCGTGGCGCGCATGACCAACACGCAAAGCGCCTTTGGTGAGCAAATGGACTCTTTGTCGGACATGGTGTCTTTTGGAGCGGCTCCTGCACTCATTTCATACGTTTGGGTGCTCAAGGGCCTGGGCAAGTGGGGCTGGTTTGCAGCGTTTGTGTACTGCGCCTGCGCAGCACTGCGCTTGGCGCGCTTTAATGTCAACACCCATGTGGTGGACAAGCGCTATTTCCAGGGCTTGCCCTCTCCTGCCGCGGCAGCCTTGGTGGCCGGTTTTATGTGGTGGTGTACCGACCGGGGCATTCCTGCTGCCAGCGTCTCGTGGTTTGTGTTTGCCTGGGTGCTCTACGCCGGTCTGACCATGGTGACCAATGTGCCGTTTTACAGCTTCAAAGACGTGAGCATGAAGCAAAGCGTGCCGTTTGCTGTGATCGTCATGATCGCGCTGGGCATTGCCGTGATCAATATCGACCCGCCCACGGTGATGTTTGGCGTGTTCGTGGCCTATGGCATGAGTGGCTACATCGTCTATGGAGTGCGCAAGTTCAAGGGTATCCACACCAGCGTCATCAGCACCTCGACAGACGAGCCTGATGAGCGTGGCATGCACCGTTAAGTACGGCCACGCAGCCGCGTGTCTTTCACTGCATTGGGAGAAGAAAAATGTCTGACAAACTGATTATTTTTGACACCACTTTGCGCGACGGCGAACAGTCGCCGGGTGCCTCCATGACCCGCGATGAAAAAGTGCGCATCGCGCGCCAGTTGGAGCGGCTCAAGGTGGACGTGATTGAAGCCGGTTTCGCGGCCAGCTCTAACGGCGACTTTGATGCAGTGCAGCTCGTGGCCAAGACCATCAAAGACTCCACCGTGTGTTCTCTCGCCCGTGCGAATGACCGCGATATCTCTCGCGCTGCCGAGGCGCTCAAAGGCGCCAACAGTGCGCGCATTCACACCTTTATTGCCACCTCTGCGCTGCACATGGAAAAAAAGCTGCGCATGACACCGGACCAGGTGTTTGAGCAAGCCAAGCAGTCGGTGCGTTTTGCGCGCAATCTGGTGGCCGACATTGAATTCAGCCCCGAAGACGGCTACCGCAGCGACCCCGACTTTTTGTGCCGGGTGTTGGAAGCGGTGATCAATGAAGGTGCCACCACCATCAATGTCCCGGACACCGTGGGCTACGGCGTGCCGGAGTTGTATGGCAACTTCATCAAATCGCTGCGCGAGCGCATCCCCAATTCGGACAAAGCCATTTGGTCGGTGCACTGCCACAATGACCTGGGCATGGCGGTCGCCAACTCGCTGGCGGGCGTCAAAATCGGCGGCGCGCGCCAAGTCGAATGCACCATCAACGGCCTGGGCGAGCGCGCCGGCAATTGCAGCTTGGAAGAAGTGGTCATGGCTGTCAAAACCCGGCGCGACTACTTTGGTCTGGACCTGGGCATTGACACGCGCCACATTTTGGCCGCCAGCCGCATGGTCAGCCAAACCACCGGCTTCGTGGTGCAGCCCAACAAAGCGGTGGTCGGCGCCAATGCGTTTGCCCACGCCTCAGGCATTCACCAGGATGGCGTACTCAAGGCACGCGATACCTACGAGATCATGCGCGCCGAAGACGTGGGCTGGAGTGCCAACAAGTTGGTACTGGGCAAGCTCAGTGGTCGCAATGCCTTCAAGCAGCGCCTCAATGAGTTGGGCGTGCAGCTCGACAGCGAGGCGGAGATCAATGCCGCGTTTGCCCGGTTCAAAGAACTGGCCGACCGCAAGGCAGAGATTTTTGACGAAGACATTTTGGCCTTGGTCAGCGATGAGAGCGTGTCGCAGGACAAAGAGCAGTTTGCGTTTGTTTCCTTAGCGCAGCACAGCGAAACGGGCGAACGGCCGCATGCGCGGGTCGTGTTTACCAGCGGTGGCCACGAAATTCATTCGGAGTCCGACGGCAATGGGCCGGTCGACGCCTCGCTCAAGGCGATTGAAGCCCATGTGCAAAGTGGTGCGGAAATGGTCTTGTATTCGGTCAATGCCATCAGCGGGTCGACCGAGAGCCAGGGGGAAGTGACCGTACGTCTGCAAAACAGCGGTCGGGTTGTCAATGGCACCGGCTCCGACCCCGACATCGTGGTGGCGTCGGCCAAGGCGTATTTGAGTGCGCTCAATAAGCTGCAAAGCAAGGCTGACCGGGTCGCCGCGCAAGGTTGACCGCAGATTTACACGGATTTGCATGATGTTTCTCATGCAAGTGCTTGATTTCAGAGGATTTTTGGCTAAACTCGGGCACCTTTTCTGCGCGCCAGAGCTTTGATCGGCTCGCGCCACGCCTTCGTTGGACACAAATTGCATAAAAAACTACTCTCTGTTGCATTGTTTACCGCCGCCTTCGCCTTCGGCACGGGCGCATTGGCGCTGAACGTCACAAACGACAACGGAAATCCCTCAGCTGGTAGCCGTGGCAAGACCAAGGCTGCCGTCAAACGCGTCGTGAAACGCGTGGCGGCCGCATCCGCTGCGCCCGCCAAGCCTTCTTTTGGCGAAGCGGCCGGTCTGCACGCAGCACGCGACACGCTGGCGCTGAAATCCAGTGTGGCGCTGGTGATTGACCAGGACACCAAAGAAGTGCTCTTGCAAAAGAATGAATCAGCCGTGCTGCCGATTGCGTCCATCACCAAGCTGATGACTGGTGTGCTGGTGACCGAAGCCAAACTTCCGATGGATGAGCTGATCACCATCTCCCAGGCTGATGTGGATATGGAAAAAGGCAGTCGCTCACGCTTGAACGTCGGCACCGTGCTGTCGCGCGGCGAGCTGTTGCACTTGGCCTTGATGTCCAGCGAAAACCGGGCCGCCCATGCCTTGGGTCGCAGTTACCCCGGCGGCTTGGGTGTTTTTGTGAGTCTGATGAACGCCAAAGCCACGGCTTTGGGCATGCACTCCACGAGCTATGTGGAGCCCACCGGCTTGTCCAGCAAAAACCAGTCCAGCGCCACCGATTTGGCCACTCTGGTGGCCTATGCCTATGGCAACCCGACCCTGCGTGAGTTGTCCACTTCGCCTGGCTATGACGTTGAAGTCGGCCGGCGCACACTGCGCTTTAACAACACTAACCGCCTGGTAAAAAGCCCTGCTTGGGACATTGGCCTGCAAAAAACCGGCTACATCTCTGAAGCCGGCCAGTGCCTGGTCATGCAGGCCAAGGTAGCGGGGCGCAAGCTCATCATGGTGTTTTTGGATTCGGCGGGCAAACTGAGCCGCATCGCAGATGCGGAACGCGTGCGCCATTGGGTGGAGTCCAATCCTTCGGTACTCAATCGCGGTGCGCCAGTGGCCTCCGTGGCCACCGACCTTCGCGTCCGAACCAACTAAGCGCCGCCGCGGTATCCCAGCGTTTGGGATATTTGCTGGGCGGTTTCTTTGAGCTTGGGCATCCAGGCATCGTCCATGCGGCCTGAGGGTGACGAAATCGACAGGCCGGCTACCAGCTTGGCCTGGTCGTCGTAAACGCCCGCTGCCATGCAGCGTACTCCCAGCTCCAGTTCTTCATTGTCATTGGCTTGGCCGGATTGGCGCACGCGCGAGAGTTCTCGCTCCAGCCGCGGCAAGTCGGTAATGCTGTTTTTGGTTTGCCCTTGCAGACCGGTGCGCGTCGCATAGGCCCGAATGCGTTGGGGATCGTCGGCGGCCAGGAACAATTTGCCCACCGATGTGAGGTGCAGCGGCGCACGTCCGCCAATGGCACGCACCACTTGCATACCCGAACGTTCACTGAAGGCACGCTCCACATAAATGATTTC